>DAXF01000070.1:345-4001 GCA_002506255.1 Methanomassiliicoccaceae archaeon UBA367 | reverse complement strand
GGAACAGGCCATAAACGGTGAACGTCTTTATCTTCATGCGTGGGCGGTGATAGTCGTGCACCGTTATTTAGGATGCGGTCTCCGTGAGCTAAGACCGGTCGCCGTCACGACATCGCATAAAGGTTTTATCCACATTGGTTCTCTGCTGTCCTGATGGAAGCGGAAGAGGAATTCTCCCGGATAACCGAATTGATCAAGAAAGGCGATTATGGTTCGGCTAAGATTAGAACACGTTCGTTAGCGGACGCTCACAGAGGAAAAGCTTCCATCGGCATAAGATGTGCCAGCGTTATGAAGGTAATAGGCGATGAGGGCGGAACCGAAGAGGTTCTTTCCGACATCCTGTCCAATCTTCCCGAGGATGAGACCGAACGTTTCGAGATCCTTTTCGCAATAGGCATGCTCGGGATGCCGGAGGAGGCCATGGAAGGAATGGACAGAATGGGGATGGTAAAGGACCGTCCCGAGCAATACGGGCGCATGCTCTTCATGTCCGGCAGGCACGATGACGCTCTTTCTGTCCTCTCGGGGTCGAGAGCGAGGGATTCCAGGATACTCATGTCAGAGGCTCTATGCGCACTCGGCCGTTATGAAGAAGCCGTTCTCGAATCCGCCGCTTTGGCAAAGGAAGACGATTCCTATGATGCCACGATATCCTATTGCTCATCCCTGATAGCTGCAGGCAGGGAGAAAGAGGCCGTCAAGTTCGCCAAGTCGAGGCTGAAGGAGGACAAGAGGAACGTGGATTCCCTTGCGGTAATGGCCTACGTTATGAGATTGGAAGGCAAGCTGCCGGCCGCGGTGAACTACGGTAACAGGGCCTTGAAGGCCGACCCTCTCCATATAGGGGCCCTGGAGACCATGGCCATGTGCCTGGTCGAGAAGGGGGATGCGGTTCATGCGAAGCTGTTCGCCGGCACCATCAATCATAAGTCCCCCGGGCATCCGGCGGCCATACGCATACTGGATGCCTGCAATTCGATATCTTAGAGCTTGGATATCCTTTTCCTTGTGCCGATGAGGAACTCCTTCCAGAAAGATGGAGTCAGAAGAGCCAGTGCTGCGGTTATCTCCAAACGGCCTACCCACATGAGTATGGTCATGAACACCTTCACGAAATCGCTAGCTTCGCCGTAGGATTCAGCGAAAACACCTATTCCGAGCCCGGTGTTGCAAAGGGCGGATATCGAAGTGTAGACCGAATCCAGGAACGGCAGTCCTGTTGCTACCAATACTGCGGAACCGAATACAACGCTCATCATGAAGAGCAGGAATATGACTACTGCCGAGGACACAACGCTGTCATCCAGGCTTTGTTTCTCTATCTTCACATCGAATATGCCGCGGGGATAGATCATCTGCTTGACGCCGTTCCAGAGGTACTTTAGGGATATCACGATCCGAGATATCTTGACTCCTCCTGCCGTGGATCCGGATGATGCGCCCACGAAGGAGATCAGGAACAGCAGCATGATTGCAGACAGAGGCCACGCACTGAGCGGCACATCTCCCACGAAGCCGGTCGATGTTCCGGCGGAGACCACCGTCAGCACCATGTCCGTGATGTTATAGAACTCTTCCACCAGGCCTTCCCCCATTATGCTGGTACGGCTTATGAGGGCATAAGCGACCACACTGGCAAAGAAGAACCAGGCCAGCATGTAAGTGAATTCCTTGTTGCGGAAATAGACCCTAATGTCTCTGTTGTTTATCGCGCGGAAGTGAAGATAGAAATTCACACCCCCCATGAACATGAAGAGTATGACCACCCATTTGACGTACCAGAGCTCTCCTGCCATGCTGTCCGCGGTGTTCAGGAACCCTCCGGTGGAGATGGATGAGAAGGTCATGCACAGGGTAGACAGCAGATCTATGCCCATGAAAGTGAGGAGTATGGCCATTATCGCGCTCAGGCCGATATAAACTATGGTGAACTGCTTTGCGGCATCCTTCATCCTGGTGGAGAAATTTCCGCCTCCTGAACCCGTCATCTCGTTCTCAAGAAGGTTCCTGCTACCGAATCCGACCATAGGCATCAGGAGAAGGAAGATTATGATGATAGCTATTCCTCCGACCCACTGGGTCATCGATCTCCACAGCAATATCCCATTCGGCCAGGATTCTATGTCGGTCATAATGGTCGCTCCGGTTGTTGTGAATCCGCTGCATGATTCGAATATCGCATCCACAGGAGTCATTCCGGCCAGTATGAAAGGTATCGCACCGAAAGTTATCGTGACGAACCAGACCATGCCCAGCATGAATAGCCCAGTAAGCGGGTTCACGTGGTCGGGCATCCTTACAAGGGAAACCAGCACGAGGCCGCTGACGAACGCGAACACCGCCGGCCACAGGAAAACCTCGTATGGGTCCCCGTCGTATATCGTCCAAACCAGAGAAGGTATCATGACAAGGGAGAGGCCGAGCAGGATTATGCCCAGAGTATAGAGGGACGCGTTCTCATACCTGAGATGTCTCTCCTTCTTGTATCTGAATACGGTCTTCTCCATTCTCGGCCCTCAGACATTTATATCGATTTTCATGCCGAACAGCCTGTTCAGCTTCTGCATATCCACTTTGTACGTGAACATAAGCACTTTATCGCCGCTCTTGAACACCGTGTCCATACGCGGGTATATCACGATGCCGTCCCGGACTATGCACGTGGGCTTCGCTCCTTTGGGGAAGCTTATATCGCCGAAGCGCTCGTCCACCAATCTTGATTTCGGGCTCACCCTCACGCTGAAGAAGGTCTCTCCTTCTCTTTTCATCTGCAAAAGCGAGGTCTCGTCGGATACCAGGGTCTTCGTTATCTCATTGGCAACTATGCGGTGGTAACCGATCATCGTCTGTATGCCCGTGAAATCGAATATGTCCTCGTACTCCACCATGGAATACTTCGCTATGATCTTAGGTGCGCCCAGCTTCATCGCCATGAGACTGGCCAGAAGATTCGTTTCGTCCGTGTCAGAGATGGCTATCACGACATCGGCTCTTCCCACGTTCTCAGTTTGAAGCACATGGGGATCGACTATGTTCCCGTTGACGACTATGACATTGCTGAACGTCCTCGCCAGTTTGCGGCAGAGCTCCACGTCCGGCTCTATGAGCTTCACATACCGTTTTTTGGATTCCAGTATCCCGGCGGTATTGGATCCTGTGACGCCTCCGCCCAAAATTATGAACTCATTGGCCTCGGACGGAAGCCCCATCATCTGATTGAACCTTGAGAGGCCCTCAGGGCTCCCGAGAACACTTATTTTGTCTCCGAGGTGCAGCTCCAGGGTCTCCGTTTCCGTTATCACTTCGTCGCCGCGGTATATGGCGATGACGTTGACATCCTCGGGGATGCCCAGGCTTATGACGACGCTGCCGATTATCTTCTCGTTGTCTTTGCTGACAAGGAATGTGGCAAGGCCCATATTGAAAGCTTCCAGGGTCTCGTAATCCACCGCATTCTCCAGCAAGGCCAGAGTAGCTATCTTTTGAGCGGCTATCAACTCAGGGGATATGATCTGATCCACAGCATCCTTGCTCGTGGGGATGAAATAATCCGGATTTCTGACCCGGGCGATGGTCCTTATCTCGGGTTTAATCCTCTTAGCCATCATGCATATGAAGAGGTTATCCTCATCCTGTATCGTGGTGGATATTAT
>DAXF01000070.1:0-128 GCA_002506255.1 Methanomassiliicoccaceae archaeon UBA367 | reverse complement strand
TCGTCGTTGAGAACCGAGACATTAAGAAGATTCTTTGATGTTTCCGCCTTGTCAATGTCATTCTCTATGAGCAGCAGATTATGAACTTGGCTCAATACCTCCGCCGCCGTATAGCCGACTCTCCCAGC
>DAXF01000075.1:18495-20886 GCA_002506255.1 Methanomassiliicoccaceae archaeon UBA367 | reverse complement strand
CAGGAGAAGAAGCCTCTGATGGATTGGTTCTCAGCTCAGGGCAGGTACAAGCACCTGACCAAGGACAAGTACATACCCCTCGTGCAGACTCTGCAGGAGAGGCTGGATGCCAAGTGGGAGAGGCTGCTGAAGCTCTCAAAGCTCTGAAACCGAGGGGGTAAACCCCCTCTTATCCTTTCTAACTCAGAATACCTACGAATATTATGGCTATTATGCCGCCCATCAGCCCTGTGGACATATTATTGAAGTATTTCGTTATCCGTCCTTCCGTTTCCAGGGTTGCGCCGAGCAAACTATCCAGCATGCATCCGATGAATCCTGCCAATAACGGGATGATCATGATGATGTCGAAAGACAGCCCAAAGATCACAATCCATCCGAGAAGCACGGCGATAGCGGAGCCCATAAGGGATAACAAGGTGCCGAGTACGGATATGCCGCCGTCTGTGCCGGGAAGCACCTTCTCAAAGGTGGTGATCATCCAGACGTTCCTGTCTTTGGTGCCAAGCTCGCTGGCGATGGTGTCCGCGGCGGCCACGGCAATGGTAGCTATGAATCCTATGGACAGGATGAAATAGTATTTGTCCTCGGAATAGAGGTTGATAAGTGCGAAAGCGCATCCTGGCAATGCAACGCCAAGAACATTCTTCCCTGTTCTCTCTCCGGATTTCCCCTCCTGGAGCCCTTTCTTCTTTTTTTCTGACAAATTCAGCTTCGTTACCATGAAGCCAATTACCGCGAAGGCCAACACGGAGATCAGCCAGGATATGGATCCCGCTATGCCCAAGGTGAGGCCCACAATAATGGCCGTGACTGCACCGGAAGTCGTGAGCAGTTTCACTCTCACGGCAACTGTTGACAGGGCAGCCGAGAGGAAGAGGACCAATAATATCTCTGTGATCGCATCCACGGATAACGGACAGTTTGTCCGATATATGATTAATCGCCTGCGATCCCGGCGCCCAGAAGGATCTCTGTCGCGTATCTTATTGCCGTATCCCTGTCTGAAAGAGGATGGAACATGACCTTGCCCTGAGGGTATATCGTTACCTCCATGCCGCGCCAGTCGGCCACCATCATCAAATCGTCACTCTTCTTCACCGAACCTTCTTCAGATATGAACGCGCCAGCCTTCTCCAGGTCCACATCAAGCAACTCCCTGGATGCTGCCATTAGTGCTTTGCCTCCGCAGAGGCGGGTCACAGTGAATCTCATCTTACTATTTTCCTCAGGACAGTCTCGGAATCAGTTTTGAACTCGGACAGGGTGCCCTCGTTGACTATGAGGATCTCTGACAGGACTATGAGCTCTGCAAGACCCCAGCCGATCTCTCTACGGTCCCTTTCCCTGAATTCCTCCAGGTTACGTGGGGCATCATCCCTTTTCCTTCTGACCAGCCTATCGTATCTGGTAGAGGGGCTGCTGTGTATGCTGACGATCATGACATCGTCGGTCAGCTCCCTGTAGGCCCTTACCTCGTCCATGCTGCGGCAGCCGTCAACCAGGAAGATGTCCCCATGCATCCGGGCCATGGCTCTTTTCGCCCATATGCTGTATCCGTGGCGCTCCCTCTCTATATTAGCCAGCTGTCCCACGGAAAGACCGGCATCCTCAGGTGTTCTTTCGGCATGAAAATCCCTTACGACGTCACCCATTCTCAAGAATGGTATGTCCATACTCCGGGCCATGGTCAGGAACTCCTCCTTTCCGGCCCCGGGCATACCGGCTACAGCTATTATCATCATAGCAGATTGTCCGAGATCCGGGTCAGAGTCCTGTCACAGTACATGCATCTGAGCTTGGGCGGGCTGCGGCTGACCACTCTGAACTCCGGCTCCACCGGCTCCCCCTTATTGGTTATGCAATGGGGGTTGCTGCACTTCACTAACCCAGAGACAACGTCGTCCAGTTTGACTTTGTATTTCTCCGCTACGATGAAATCGCGGATTATCACTATCGTAGCATCCGGTGCGATAAGGGCGATCTTGTCCACCATTCTGGGATCAAGCTCTCTGTCCTCCACCTTCACCACGTCCTTCCATCCGACGTCCTTCTTGGAAGGGACCTTTATGAGCACACTTATCGTAGAGTCTATAGTATTCTCATTCACGCCCAGGATCTTCAGGACATTGAGCGCCTGACCGGCGGTTATGTGATCTATGACTGTGCCGTTCCTGATCGGTGCCACCTTGATCTCCTTCATATTCCTTCACCTCCAAGTATGGCCATCAGAAGGGCCATCCTCACAGGTATGCCGTTGAAGGCTTGTTCGAAGTATTTCGCATGCTCTGTGGAGTCCACCTCAGGGGCGATCTCGTCGATCCTGGGGAGAGGGTGCATAACTATCATGTCCTTCTGCGCCTCCCTCAGCATGGAGTTGTCTATCCTGTA
>DAXF01000075.1:10836-18251 GCA_002506255.1 Methanomassiliicoccaceae archaeon UBA367 | reverse complement strand
TCGCTTATGACCTCTTCCAGGTTGTCGGTCTGCCTGACATGGCAGCCCTTCTCCTTCAGATGCCTTACGATATCGTCCGGCATCTGAAGCTGCTCAGGGGCGACCAGGGTGAGCTTGGCCCCGAAAACTGTCAGAGCATCAGAGAGGGAATGCACGGTCCTGCCGTACTTCAGGTCTCCCACCAGAGCTATGTTGAGCCCGTCGATGGATCCTTTGCAGGATCTCATGGTGAAAAGGTCCAGGAGAGTTTGCGTTGGGTGGGACCCGGCGCCGTCCCCGGCATTTATTACAGGATTGATAGAGAATTTGGCTGCCAGTCTGGCGGCTCCCTCGTGGGGATGTCTCAGGACTATGGCGTCACAGTAAGCGTCCACCATGCGTATTGTATCGGCGAGGGTCTCCCCTTTCGATATGGATGTCATGGACATTTCCGAAACATCTATCACGTTTGCCCCAAGCCTATGGGCGGCGCTCTCGAAAGAGAGGCGCGTCCTTGTGGAAGGCTCGAAGAAAAGATTGCCCAAGATCCTTCCTGAGAGAGGCTTCCAGGTCTTCTCCCCCATAGCATACGGCACCATCTTCTCGGAAAGATCCAGAAGCGCCTCGATCTCCTCTCTTGTAAAGTCCTTTATTGATACAATGTCCCGGTCATAGAAATCCAACAGCTCACCTCGGTCAGGTAATTGGCCGTTTCGTGATTTAACACTTTCATTCACGCTGCCTTCGGCTAATGTTCGCAGGGAGTGGGCTAGAGCTTGGACGTTTCATGCTGATCGCGCCGCAGAGATCCGTAGGTCGTTCCGGATGCAAGCAGATCGCTATAGGAACAGGATGCAGACGGAGCATACCGTATCCGACGGGCACAACATTATCTAAGAAGATGCGCTCTCGCAGTTATGCTGGATGTGACAGCCCGTTCAATGAGGGGCAGAGCGTGTGTTTACACTCGGAACGATATAGCCGTACAAACACCTCTGGTCATACAGACCTGTCGCGATGCGGCAGGGGATATGCACATCAGAGTCGATGACTCAGGCAGGACATTTTTCGCCATGGGTGACGAAGCACCCCTGGATCCCAAGCTCAGATATCCTGTATCCCGCGGAAAGGGGGAAGTAACAGCGTACGGTAGCATAGCCGTAGTACGCCTTCCATTCGAAGAGGGTTGTGCGATCCCGGAGGGAACGGAGATCGTGGTGATAGCCAACGCATATGAGCTGCGCGGGGATTTCAGGAGGGCGATCTCACAGATATCCGCTGTAAGGAAGTCTGCAGGCCACGGCATCCTGCTGGTCGCGCCGGGTCTGGCGGAGCCATCGACAATCGCGATGTACGCCTATATGGGGATCGACGTCTTTGATGATTCTCTGTCCAGGGTTCTCGGGGCCGAGGGCATTGAAGCCTTCTCGGAAGGGAATGCGGATCGCGGTAAGGACTCCGTATCAGAGAATATCTCTGAGATGAACAGGGAATGCTCCAAGGTGCGCACATTCACGGTATCAGGGCGGTTGAGAGAGCTTGTCGATCAGCGCGCCCCCTCATCCCCGTCCTCTGTGGCAATGCTTAGGATATTCGACGATATTTGCTATGCATACCAGGAGGAGGCAACCCCGGTAGTCGGTACCAGGTTCTCATGCAACACCACTCAATCCCTGATGCGCCCTGATGTACTAAGGTACAGGAAAGCAATCATGGAAATGTATGAGAGGCCATCCCATAAGAGGATCCTGCTCCTGCTCCCATGTTCCGCCAGGAAACCCTATCACAAATCCAAGACCCACAAGATGTTCTCGTCGGCAATACATACGGCGGGACATGACACGGCTGTTCACGAAGTCATACTGACGTCGCCGCTGGGGATGGTCCCCCGGGAGCTTGACATATTCTATCCGGCGAATTCTTATGACATACCCGTTACCGGCCAATGGAAGTGCCAGGAGAGAGATTTCATAAGGGAGCTGTTCTCCCGTTTCCTGAGTTTCGGCTATGAAAAAGTTGTATCGCATCTGGGATCCAGTACCGATCTAATCCGAGATATGGCTGATATCATCGAGACGGTAGTGGACGACGACCCGGTTTCGCAGGCATCGCTGGACAGACTTGACAGAACCCTAAGGGATCTGTCTAAGGGCATGCCTTCCGGCGAGTACATGGCAGATCGGAAAGAGACCGTGAGATCGGTTCTGACCTTCCAGTTCGGAAAGGATGTCGCAGATAGGATGATGGACGCTGAGACCTTTGCCGTAGGGAAATACCCCTATTGGAAGATCATGCGCGGAAAGACCCAGCTAGGCATGATGTCCGAGGAGAGAGGAATGGTGTCCCTTACCATCGACGGTGCTGAGATATTCGCCTCAATGGGCGTCAACCTGGTGGAAGTTCAGGGGTTCGAGCTCAAGGGAAGCCTTTTTGCCGTGGGCGTGAAGGCAGCCGATCATCGTATAAGGATAGGCGATGAGGCAGTGATAGTGGCCGACGGAGAGGTAATCGCCGTGGGAGTCGCACAGATGTCCGGAAGGGAAATGGAGGATATGAACCGCGGCATCGCGGTAAAGATCCGTCACAGAAAGTGATTTTCGGTCATTTTCGGTGACCTCCCCCTCTTTTCTTTTAATACTCTGGTGCAGTAGTATTGTTTGGAGACGGAAAGAAATCATCCCAATCCCTTCCTGTTTCCTCCATACGGACGGACGGCCATCCCATCCCGATCTTTTTTATCGCCGTCCGTCCGGGAAAATCCTTTGAAGAAGGGGAAGTGTTTCACGGACAAGTGTTAGTTGTACGTGACGCGCTTCCCGTTGACCATATAGGTTATCTTCTCGGCTGATTTGCAGGCGTGATCTCCGATCCTTTCGAAGAATTTGGAGATCGAGATGAAGTATGTGCAAACATCCACGGAAGCACGGTCCCTGCTCATGTGCTCGACGGCCCTGGTCAGGACCACATCGCGTAGCTCGTCCATCTTCTGGTCCCCGGCACCTATCTCTTCGAAACGGGATATGTCCCTGTCCTTCATGGTCTCGGTGACCATTCTCACCATTTCGACGGCCAGATTCCCCATGGCAGAGGCGTACTCATAAGAATGCCTCATACCTTTCTCTGATAGGTATATGACGGCCTTGGAGATGTTATGGCAATACTTGCCGATCCTTTCCATATAGGTTATGGTCTTCAGTATTACCGCCACCACCCTCATGTCAGAGACCATTGGTTGGAAAAGCATCAGTATCCTCAGAGCCTCATCCTCAATGAGGCTGTCCATGTAGTCCACTCTGAGGTAGTCGTCCATAACTGATCTTGCAACATCTGCATCCATATTATCCAGGGCGTACACGGATCTCTCCACCATGCTGAGAACCAGATCCCCGAATTCGTTCGTCGTTCCTACAAGGCTGTTGAAGTCTTCTATGAATCTTTTCATCCGCATCACCCGAATCTTCCGCTTATGTATCTGTCAGTCATCTCTTTCGAAGGGCTCTCGAAGATCTTCTCGGTCCTGTCGAATTCGACCATCTCTCCTATGTACATGAACCCGGTGTAATCACTTATGCGCGCGGCCTGCTGCATGTTGTGAGTGACTATCACCACGGTGTATTCCTTGACCAGCTCAGTGATCAGGTCCTCTATCTTGGATGTCGCTATGGGATCCAGAGCTGATGTCGGCTCGTCCATGAGTATCACCTCTGGCGATACGGATAAGGTCCTGGCTATGCACAGCCTCTGCTGCTGTCCTCCTGAAAGGGCCATGGCAGATTTATCGAGCCTGTCCTTCACCTCATCCCAGAGGGCCGCTTTCCTCAGAGATTTCTCTACGATCGCTTCCAATTCTTCCCTGTCTGTTATGCCATGGATCTTCGGACCGTAGGTTATGTTGTCTCGTATGGACATGGGGAAAGGATTCGGCTTCTGGAAGATCATGCCTATCTTCTTCCTGACCTTGATCACGTCGGTCCCAGGACCGTATATGTCCTCTCCGTGGAATATCATCCGTCCTTCGACTCTGCAGCCATCGATCAGGTCGTTCATCCTGTTGATGCTTCTGATCAGAGTTGATTTCCCGCATCCGGACGGACCTATCAGCGCCGTCACTTTTTTCGTCTGGACGGGCATGGAAACGTCGTATAACGCCTGATTGTCCCCGTACCAGAGATTCACATTCTGTATGTCTATAACATTCTCCATACTCGTCACCATTTGATCCTCTTATCGTAATAATGCCTGACAACTGACGCCAGTACGAACATCGAGAGCACTATGATCAGCAGTACTGTTGCGACAGCGCTCTGCATAGCGGAGGGCCCCATCCCCTCGGTTGCCAGATAGAACAGCTGATAGGGCAGTGCCATGACCGGGTCCAGTATTGAGTGGGACATGGCCCTCTGATACACTATCACGGCGGTGAACATGATCGGAGCCGTCTCCCCGGCCACGCGGCCTATTGAAAGTATCACGCCGGTTATTACGGACCCTAAGGCCGCAGGCAGCACGACCTTCACAGTGGTCTCCCATTTCGTGGCGCCCATGGCCATTGATCCCTCTCTAAGCTCTCTGGGAACGGCCTTCAGCGCTTCTTCCGTCGTCCTTATTATAACGGGCAGGACCATGAGACCCAGGGTTATGCATCCTGCGATAAGGGAATACCCGAATCCGAAGTATACTACGAAGGCAGACATACCGAAGAGCCCGAAGACTATCGACGGCGTGCCATTCAGTATGTCGATGGAGTTCCTGACGGTCCTGGTAAAGGGTGTATCCTTTGCATACTCTGCCAGGAAGATACCCGTGATTATACCCAGAGGCAGAGCTATTGTCATGGAGCCGACGATCAGTTTCAGCGTTCCCACGATCGCAGGATATATGCCTCCAGCGCGCCCGGCATCCTTGGGGTATCCTGTCAGGAAATCCCATGTGATCATTGGCAGACCCTCTATGAAAATATCAGCCAGTATGTAGATCAGAAGGGATATAGAGAATATCATCACCAATAATAGCACGGTGTGGGCGATTTTTTGGACATTCCTTGAACCGATACCTCTGAACAATCGTGCAAGCCCTACGCGTATGATTACTGCGATAAGGCCTGCCGCGATGGCCTCGGTGCCGCCCCAGAACAGGGATGCGCCCATGTATACAACGGCGATTATGAGGATGTATGAGACTGCTTTCCTGAGAATGTCCTTGATATTCACAGGGATGAGCCCTATGAACTCAGACGGGTTGCTGGGTCCCTTCTTCCTATCCTTGACCTTAAGTTTTTTCGACCAGAGGATCGAAGATGCCGTGACCGCAATCGTGACCAATACGGCGATCACCGTGGCGCCGAAGGAGCTCAGGAATATCCGGGATATCAGGTATATCGCAAGAAAAAGGCCGATCTCTGCGAGCACGTTCTTGGAACCGTTTACGAAAGATACAGGCAGTTTCGCAAGGAGCATGCCTAAGAGAGTGGGCTCATCTTTCACCTCGCCGAATTTCTTTCTGGTTCTGCTGACTATGCTCTTCGAAGCCATGCTTATGGCCAATACCATGATCATGAGCACGAGGGCAAGGAAGAACAGGGCAGAGTAATGGGTGCTGCCCACTACCACATAGGGCATCTCCAGTGCGATGGTCGCGGTTATGGGCCTTATTCTGCTGAATACGTCGAAGAGGGGATCGGGAACTATGGCGGAGTTCCCGCATACCATCATTACTGCCATCGTTTCTCCGACAGCTCTTCCCATTCCCAGTATGACTGCTGCGGATATGCCGGATATTGCGGCGGGAGTCACAACCTTTATTGTGGTCTCCCATTTCGTGGCGCCCATGGCCATGGATGCTTCCCTGTATGATCTGGGTACGGCGCTCAGAGCATCTTCTGAGACGGATATTATGGTTGGCAGGGCCATTATGCCCAACAGAATGGATCCTGCCAGCCAGGAGTTGCCCATCAGAAGGTGCCCGGGGAAGGCGTCCCTGAGAAGGGGCACCAGGACCGTGAGCCCGAAGAATCCGTAAATGACCGAAGGTATTCCTGCGAACACCTCCGAGATGCTTTTCAATATCGATTTGAATCTGGAGGGTGCGACCTCGGATATGAATATCGCCGCCGCCACACCTATAGGGACTGCGAACAGTATCGCGCCCGCTGTGACAAGGAGGGTTCCCGCGATTATCGGGGCCGTCCCGTAGAGGTCTTTACTGGGCAGCCATCTTTGGCCGGTCAAGAGCTCAACGATTCCCGTGTCGGTTATGGCACCGATGCTGTTCCCGAGTATGAAGAGGATGATAAAGAAAACGATGGATACCGCAATCGCTGCGATACCCATCAGAAGATATTTGGTAATGGTGTCGCTGTGAAACCTGCCTTTCGTCTGAATGCTTTCAGTTTTCATCAGGCATCACCCCTGCTCCACCTTACACGGTCACAGATTTTACGGCTATGAATCCGGACTTCACTGCAAGCTGCTGTCCCTGGGGGCCCAGAATCCAGTTGAAGAAGTCCAGCACTGCGCCGCTGGGATCTCCCATGGTTGCCAGTATCAGGCTCCTCTGGAGCGTGTATGTCTCATTAACGACGTTTTCTGTTGTTGCTGCGACACCGCCCACGGAGACAGCGCTCGCCGTTGTGAGGTTTCCCAAGGCTCCGAAGCTGACATATCCTATGGCTGTAGAGTTACCGTTAACGGCAGTGACCATAGCTCCGGTGCTACCGACCTCATTGGTATCGGCAGGTATATCGTATGCAGCATAGGCCCCCTCCATGACTGTGTCGAAGCAGTCCCTGGTGCCGGAGCCGCTCTCCCTTATGTTGACGGCTATTGCGTCGGGGGTGCCGCCGACTTCACTCCAGTCAGTGAACTCGCCGGAGAAGATCTTGGCGACCTGCTCAAGAGTCAGATCGGTGACGCCTGCGTTAGCGCCTACTATGACAGCCACGCCGTCCTTGGCGATGACAGTGGCCTTAAGGCCGCTGTCCGTTTCGCTGCCCTTAAGGTCTCTGGAGAGCATACCGAAGCTCGCTGTTCCGTTTATGACGGCGCTGGCGCCTGCGCCGGAGCCTCCGCCGGACACCTCAAGTGTAACATTCGTGTATTTCTCATAGCTCTCTTGGTAAAGACCCATCAAAGGCAGGATAGTCGTGGACCCGGCCACTGAAAGGGTTGTTCCAGAGGAATCGTCACTGTCCGAGCCGGATATCGCGGCATAGGTTCCCGCGATGCAGACTATGGCAGTGACGGCCACTGCGAGTATCAATTTCGTGTTCTCATTCAAGGTTTTCACCTTGTGTGCAGATTTGTGGTTTTAACTATATATGTTATCGACATATTATATGTTCAAATATATTCAGAATATATTTTATATTCATAAATCAATAATATTTATAAATCGAGTAGAACATTCATACCTATGGACATAAGGAAGATCCAAGCCAC
>DAXF01000075.1:9925-10635 GCA_002506255.1 Methanomassiliicoccaceae archaeon UBA367 | reverse complement strand
CTGGGAGCTTATATATCAGGGTACGGGCAGATAGAGGCGAGATCCTCGGGCAGACTGGGGTCCGGCATGGTGGACGTGGCCACGAAGTTCATAGAGACGGCCATAGGCGTGGAGATAGTGGAGGANNCTCAAGAAGAACGACCCGGTCAGGATGAGCAAGTGCTCAGACGGCGGCCTTACGATATTCCCTGCGTCCAGAATGAAGGACCCCTCAGTCAATGTGAAGATAATCGATGTAGACAGTGTAAGCAGCACGACGCTTCTGTTCAGGATGTTATTAGGGGCATACATATCCGGTCACGGACAGATAGAGGTCAGATCCTTGAGCAGATTGGATTCCGGAATGGTGGATGCGGCTACCAGATTCATAGATATGGCAATAGGTGTCGAGATAGTGGAGGAATCCTCCGATAGGATAGTCATGAAGGATCTGGTGGATCCAGGCGAGATGAGGTTCCCCCGCACCGTTGAGCGAATGAAGGTCCTGGTCCGGAACATGCTTTCGGATGTGATGGACTCTTTGGAGATGAATGACCCATCCAAAGTGGAGAATATAGAGGCCAGAGATCGGGAGGTGGACCGCATAGAGTGGTTCATATCCAGGCAGACGAACATGACGGTCAGGGATACCAGCATCATCCGCAAGATCGGCGTAGAGCCCCTCGACATCTACAGGAATTATACTGTCAGCAGAACTCTCGAAAGGATAG
>DAXF01000075.1:9355-9749 GCA_002506255.1 Methanomassiliicoccaceae archaeon UBA367 | reverse complement strand
AGCAGAACTCTCGAAAGGATAGGGGACCATGCGGTCCTCATGGCAAAGTATTCCTCTCTCCTGACGGGAATGGACGATCTGAAGTCTGTGCGCTTGTCCATAGCTCGCATGGGAAGGCAGGTGACAGATCTGTTCCTGAGCTCTGTAGGGGCATGGACCAAGGTGAACCTGGCCGAGGCCAACAAAATAATTGAGGAAGCTTCGAAACTGGTCAAAGAGTGCAACGATCAGAATAAGAGCATCGTCGGGCTGTCGAAAGAGGTGACGATGACGGTGAACATGTTGATCGGAAGCCTTTCGAGAATCAGCGAGTATTCTGCGGATATATCGGAATTGGCGATAAATGCCGCCATGTCGAGATGATCATGAAAGTGGTGCGACCGCCGGGATTCGA
>DAXF01000075.1:7462-9158 GCA_002506255.1 Methanomassiliicoccaceae archaeon UBA367 | reverse complement strand
TCGCGTGTGTCCCTGTTAATCTGAAGCACATATTTAATCATGATGAACAGGATCGGTACTCGGACGCGTTAACACGGATGTTTATTTATTCTGTGCTCTATCCGTCAGTCATGGTTCTGTCACCGCCCGTCCTTCCGGATTCAGATGATCTGAAGGTGTGGTACAGGCTTGATGACATATCGAGCAATCTAGCATCCGATCGGCGGAGGCCCAAATATCTTTCGGATTTACGGTCCCTGATATCTGATCTTACGGAGAAGGAGGATCCTTTGCACTCGGCGATCTCCCTACGGCTACTGAGGATGGCCGAGGAGCAGAATCTGGAGGATCTGAAGGATATAGCCCTGAAAGTGGCCGGCAAATGCAGTCTGTCTGACAGCCTTCCCACGATGAAAGCGGCAGACATACTGATAAGCCATGGGGAAGCGTATGTGGCGAAATCCCTTCTGGATCGTCTCAAGTCCGTATCAAACAGAGCGATAAGGGAGTATGAGTACGGCAGGATACTTATGGCGGAGGGCAAAAAGGAGGAGGCGTTGGGTCGCTTTAGAGCGTCCTATTCCCTCACAGATCTGTTCCTGCCGAATTACGATGCGATGGAAGAGGTGGAGCCGGGCAGGGGCTGGCGCATCATGAAGAACATAGCGCTCATCCATCTGAGCCTGCCCGTGGAGCCATTATCGGAAAGCCTTGCTCTCACATCGGCTGAGGACCTATACGGGATATACTGGGAATGGGCTAACGGCAACAAGCGCGGTGCCAGGGCGGCCATAGAGCAGTCCTCTGAGTATGCTTCCGGATCCAGAGAGTTCATGGTGGCAGAGGCCAGGATGCTTGCTGAGGCGGGGGAGTACAACTCTGCCATCGAGATATATGAAAAGCTGACGGAGAATCCTGAGGAATCAGTAGGGCTCTCCGTGGAGCTGGGCAATGTCTACATGTCTGCAAGCTTTCCGGTGAAGGCTCTGGAACTTTTCAAGAAGCTGGAGATGTCTGACCCTTATGACCGCAGGATCTTGGAGGGTTGTCTCAAAGCGTCCGCTGATACGGATCGGAGGATGGATCTGAAGAGATATTCCGAGATCTACCTTGACACAGAATATGCAGATCTGGATGCTTACGCCCTGTGCATCGAGCTGATGAGCAGGACGTCCCTGAATCAGGAAGCGAATGCTTTGGTCAAGAGGCTGTCCAAGCGTTGTCCAGACACTGCCAGAAAGCATCTTTTGGTCTCAAGGAGCGATATGGACCTGAACAGATACCAGAGCGCTCTTACATCTGCATCCAGGGCCGTGAAGATGGATCCGGACGACCCTGAGATAAGGACTCACAGGGCGAGCATATATCTCAAGATGGGCAAGGCAAGGAGGGCCATGGCGGATGTGAATGCCGTTCTGGAGAAGAATAAAAATTACATTCCCGCACTTTCGATCAAGAAGGACATCCATCAGAGCGAAGGCAATATGCAGGAGGCCTATGCCACATGCAAGCTCATACTGAGCCTCGACCCGCGAAACGCTGGAGCCATGAAGGATGCCGCCGGACTGCTGGACAGGATGGGCATGTACGACGAGTCCTTCGCTATGTACAGAGAGGCTCTGGGAATAAAGGAGGATGCTTCGCTGTTCTCCAAGGTCATGATCCAATTGCAGAGCAGCGGCAGATACAGGGAGATGGTGGCCCTGGTCCAGGAGCA
>DAXF01000075.1:3547-7310 GCA_002506255.1 Methanomassiliicoccaceae archaeon UBA367 | reverse complement strand
ATGGTGGCCCTGGTCCAGGAGCATGACGATATATACGGGGATTACGCCGAGATATGGGCATTGAAGGGCAATGCAGAATTCGCCCTGGAGAGATATAACGATGCGGCGGTGTCCTTCGCGAAGGCAGTATCCCTCTTGCCCGGGGATCCCTCTCTGTGGCACTCGAGAGGTTTAGCTGAGGAGTTCTCTGGTAGGTTAGAGGAGGCTGAGACCGCCTTCGACAGGGCCGTCCTCATAGACCTGGACAACCAGGAGTATTGGATATCCAAATCCTCAGCACAGGAGAAGCTGGGCAACAACAGCGGTGCAATATCCTCTCTTAATAGGGTGATATCCCAATCACCTGACAATACGTATGCTCTGGTGCAAAAGGCCAGGATCCTTGTGAAAGTTGGTGAGACGGAGGATGCCATGTACTTCCTTGACACGGCTCTCCGCGTAAGCCCCTCAGATACCGGGATACGCAGGCTCAAGCGGGACATATACAAGCACGAGGGCAATGCAGAGAAGACGATTGAGGAGTGCAGGATAATCGTTAAGCTGGATGGCAGGGATGCGGGCGCATATCTTGACATGGCGGATGCTTACATCGCTATGGGAGACAACGATCAGGCGATGGCCACGGTCAATGCCGCTTTGGGCAAAGGGCTGGAGAACGTGCCGTTGCTTTCCAAGAAAGCGGACATCCTGAAGATGAGCGAGAGCTTCTCCGAGGAGATACGTGTTCGCAAGAGCGTGCTTTTGAAAGATCCCGGAAACATAAATGCTAAATTGGCGCTCGCGGAGGCATTCATGAGGGTTGGGGACAACTCCTCCGCAGACGAGATATATGGTGAATTGCAGAAGAACGATCCCGGCAATGTGGAGATAACGGTCAGGAAGGCGGTAGTTACCTCCGATGCCGGCGACGGATCTCAGGCAATATCTCTCTTCAGAGAGGCTCTTCATAAAGACCCGGATAACACCCAGATACTGTTGGGGCTGGCAGATGCCCTAAGGGAATCAGGGTCCAATTCCGAAGCGGAGAGCATGTTGGACAAGGCTCTGTGGAAGGACCCGAGGCTTGTGAAAGCCTACACTATGAAGGCAAGTATACGCAGCGACATGGGAGATAAGGAAGGAGCTAAGTCCGTATTGGAAGAAGCAATGGAATTCGCTTCTTCAGACCCGGAGATATGGGGTGCTTTGGGTTCACTGCAGGAATCCGATCAGGACTATTCCCATGCGATGGTGTCATTCGACACTGCGATAAAGCTGGGGGATGATTCATCTGGCACATATCTTAACAGAGGGCGTATGCAGGAGGCCATGGGCGCACCGGACCAGGCTCTCAACAGTTACGGGCTGGCACTGGCCAAGGAACCAAACAGCATGGAAGCCCTTACGAGGCTCGGGGCGCTTCAGGCATTGTCCGGAAGGGAATCTGTGGCACTCAGATATCTGGAGACGGCTGCCAGGAAGGATCCGAAGTACGTGCCGGCCATAATCGAGAGGGCCAGGATATATGCCAGGCACAAGGATGCTGCGGCCTTGAGAAGGGCTCAGGAGCAGTTCATAAAGAGCGAGCCGACCAGAGAGCAGTCCGTGGAGTTCGCCGAGATACTCAGGGATTCAGGGGTGGAGGGGGATCTGCCTGGAACAGTGCAGCAGACTCAGGAGGAGATGCCTGAGGAAACGCCGGCAGACGACCCGTCCTACAGCAGAAGGCCTCTAGGTCCGTCAGAGACCGCCTATTACGCAAAGAAGCTCATACGCAGTTCTTACATCAGCGGCAAGCCCATGGCCGATCCGGAGCCTATAGAGAAGGCAGGCATACCCCCGGGGCAGGCGGACATGGTCCTGGCATATCTGGCGGACATCAGAGATTACGGCGAGATAGATCCGTCGTCAGAAGAATTCAACAGATTGGAGCACTTATCCAAGAACGTGATATTGAAGGAGAAACTGGTGGATATAGAGAATGAGCCCATGGTCACCATACAGGCGGCGTTCATGTCCTCGGGCGTCACGGAAGTAGAGGAGATAAAGACACTCATAGCATACATCCATAAGGTAATGACCTCCGACTTCAAGGCGGAGGTATTCTCCGATCGTGTGAAGAACGTTCTGGACAGCGTTGTCTCTGGGTCTGGAGACATCTCGGTATACGGGCTAATAAAGGAGTACGGAGTGGGAGTTTACACGGCCAGGACAGTGAAGATGCTGGCAACCTCCTCGCAGATTTCAGAAATGGGTCATATTTGATTTCATGAACTCGCGCATGACGCAGGTGGCATAGTTGCCCTTCGGAAGGGAGAAAGACGCCGTGTATCCGTCATTATCCATAATGACATCAAGATCGCCTATGGGGCACAGGATCTCTCTGCTGCTCCCTTTGGAGCTGCAGTTGGGCAGACCCACTACCAGGAAATCCTCGACATTTATCCCCTCGGAGTCCATAACCTTCCGCTCGATCTCCCCCATCTCCCCCTCAGAGAAGGTGCTGTCACTGCCGAATATGGTTATGGCAACGAACGCCCGTCCGGTCCTGACCTGTTTCATTGCCAGATCTATGTTCTTTTTGGTTACCTTAACAGGTTTCTCATGGAGCGGTATGCCGTCGGCATCCTTCGGTATGACCGTGTCCCCTTCGATCGGCATATTAAGAGGCAGGTCACGGGTCATGCGCTCGCTCAGCATCATGTTGAAGATGTAGGACTGATAGGCGTGGGTGAACATCATCTGCAGGTTCGATGGCAGGGCGGATATAGCTCCCGCATAATCGCCGGGTTTCTCGGAAAGGTACTGTGCCAGTGTCCTTTCGAAATCCATGTTCTTGGGCATCTCCCTGACGATCTCAGAATAATCTCCGTCTGCCAGCTTTTCGCGGGCTTCCGTTACGGTCTCGTCTTCGAACTCCGAGGGTGCGGACAGATAGATGCGGACCGCTTCCTCGGTGTTGCCGCGCACAAGGGCTTCCCCGACCTTGTGGGTTATGGGCCTGACTGTGCCGAATCTCTGAACTCCGAAGTAATTGGGGAATCCTCCGCGGGCCCCCAGTTCTGATCTGACTGCCTCGCAAATCTGAGCGATCTCATCTGTGGGCACGTCGCATTCCCTGACTTTTATTTTGAATGAGTTGCCGATGAGGTCGCCTATCCTCATGGGCCTTGCCGACCTTCCGATAATTTTGATATCCAGGTCTTTCAGGTTGATCCTGGATACCGCCTCAGGATTGCATTTGAAGGACATTAGCTGTGACGTTACTGCTCTCTTATCCTTGGTGCCGGCGAAACCTATCCTCTCGCGGGAGATGCCCATGGAGCGGGACATCATCCTGACCATACGGTTGGTCTCCCAATTTGTACTGGTGACCCTTGCTATTACGTACTCCCCTTCTTTCTCGGGGGGATAGGAGGATATCTCGTCGACTACGAAATCCTCTGCAAATGCCTTTATGCGCCCGCCGGTGCCGTCGGTGTCGCACATATAGTAGTGCATGCCGATATCGGCCTCGGCTGTCCTGCAGGGCCTGTATGCCATGCGATTATGCCGTTTCTACGGCGGAGAAGAACTGCGAAACCGCCATTGCGGCCCCTTTGACGGCATCCACAGGTGAGCCTTCGCGCATCTCGACTATGAGCATCGGCTCTACAAGCTCGGGGTGGGAATCGACGTATCTTACGATCTTTACGTCCTTGTTCTTGTCGAGCTCATCTAGGATGGGCATGATCAAAGTGGAATCTGGTTCCTTGAAGCTTATCTTAATGGTCTTCTCGGTCTT
>DAXF01000075.1:0-3448 GCA_002506255.1 Methanomassiliicoccaceae archaeon UBA367 | reverse complement strand
ACGTCCTTGTTCTTGTCGAGCTCATCTAGGATGGGCATGATCAAAGTGGAATCTGGTTCCTTGAAGCTTATCTTAATGGTCTTCTCGGTCTTTTCGACAAGGTGGATCTCCATGGTTGCCTCGTATATCACGGTAACTATAAATCTTTCGCATCGTCGGACTCAGATTTGCCGGGTTGAAGGCGATACATCTCCTCTATCTCCTCGACCGTAGTGGACTGATCGGGCCCCCTGTCGTTCCTGACACGACCTGTGAAGCGAGGGAATCTTATGGCGATGCCAGAGTCCTCTCCTTCTATGCCGGAAGCGGCCGTATGTATGGGACTGACGCTTATCTCGGCCCCCGTCACCTCCAGGACCAAGGTGGGTTCGAACCAAACATCCGGGATCATCTTAGAATCCACGGAGAGCGGCTTCTTCTCGCTCTTGTATGGGTCCAGCATCTCCGGCAGTCCGTCAAGGAAAGCATCGTCGAAACCGGTTCCAAGTTTGCAGACCGTGGAGTATACTCCCGTATCATGATTGAAGGCCGCCATCAGCAGGGCTCCGTACTTGCCCGCTCTCTTGCCCATGCCGTAGAATGCACCAACGACGACAAGATCGAAGGAATCCATGAGATTCGTGCTATAGTCCTTTTTGTACTTGATCCAGAGGAATCCTCTGGATCCTGCACGGTAGACGGATTCTCTGCCGATAGATTTGGCTATTATGCCCTCGCATCTGGCTTTGAGGGCGTCTTCGAAGAAAGTCTCCGCTTCTTCCGGGCTGGATACCAGCATCATAGTGGTGAGTCCGATCTTCCCGGATATGCTGAAAGAGTCCGACAGTAGTCTCCTTCTCTCAGTATAAGGTAAGGTTGTGAGGTCCTTTCCGTTGAGATACAGCATATCGAACATGAATATGTTCACGGGATAATCGTTCACTGCATCGTCCATCCCGTGCTTGCGGCGCCTGTGGGTGACGGTTTGGAAGGGCATCATCTTTCCTTCCTTGTCGATCGCGACACACTCCCCTTCGATTATGGCATCTTTGCCGTTTAGGCGATTTTTCAGAGCTTGTGCGATATCCGGGAAGTTGCTAGTAAGGTCCTCTAGCCTTCTGGAATACAGTTTCACGCCGTCCTGGCTTATGTGGGCCTGTACCCTTATGCCGTCGTACTTGTATTCCATTGCGCACTCCCCTCCCATCTTCTCCAGAATATGTGCCAATGAGGGCAGTCTTTCTGCCAGCATTACCCTTATCGGGTTCCCCAGCTTCACTCTGATCTTGGATATTCCGGCCATCCCGTGGCCGGCCAGAGTGGCGCCCACCAGCCCCAGATCGCTGGTCACATTGTAAGCACGTTCTATCTCGGGCCTTGCATCCTTATCTGCGAAAGAGAGAGCCAGAGCGTCCAATACTGTCATCGCGGCAACCCCAGTTCTCATCCTTCCGGTCACGATCCTGCATAGATAGCGTGCTTCGATGGGATCGGAATCGTGAAGCAGGTTGGACAGGTACTTCATCTTTCGGCCCTGGGAGTCCCTTCCTTCAGTCTGCGATATGGAGGTCAGGCTGTTGATGACCCTTTCCAATGTAAGCGTCTCGGAGAAAAGGGTCATCTGCTTCTTGTCAGCTATGAGCCTCTCAGCCACAGTACCAGGGTCACCGAGTTTTACCATCATGTCGCTTATGCTGCTCTCCGTCTTCCCGACGGTGAAAGCTATGGCCTTGGCAACCAGGCGGTCTGCCATACCCAGCTCGATACCTACGAAATCAGGGGCTATCTTTCCCTGGGTCAGGTATATGATGGATCTCACGTCCTCGGGTTCCAGGGTCTTGAAGAAATCTGCGAGGATAGAGGTCATCTCCAGCCTGCTGGCTGTTGATTCTAGCTTATCAAAGACCTCGGCGATGGCTGAGAATTTCATCGTCAACGGCTATCGTTTGTCCGTATTAAATCATACTGGATGGCCGCTCTTGCCTTTTGCCCGGAGTGCCAGGAGCATAATTCAGAAATCACTCAAAGCCCTCTGCTTCACTACAGGTGTCTTTTTGCCTGACAAACCTCTGCTGAGGCGCTCCAGACGGCTGCGCATCAGAAGCTCCTTCTTGCGGCTGGATTCCTCAAAGACCTCATCGACGGTGCCTTTGGCCACAAGGACATATACTTTGCCGCGGTCCTTTCTGCCCGTACGGCCCCTTCTCTGTATCGTTCTGATCTCTGAGGGTACTGGCTCATAGAAGATCACCGTGTCGGTGTTGGCTATATCTAGCCCTTCCTCTCCGACGGATGTAGCGACTATTACGTTTTTTCTGCTGTCCCGGAACATGTCGAGCATCTCTATCTGCTCCTTTTGCTTGAGACCTCCGTTGGCCTGCCCTATGAGCTTCCCGACCCTTGCCCCTCCGACAGATGACAGCTTATCGACCAGCAGGTCGCACGTATCCCTGTATTGTGTGAAAATCAGGACCTTCGCCCCTTTATCGGATCCGAGAGTGCGGCTTACCAGGGTCATCACCCTGGATACCTTAGGGTGCTCCACTCTGCTCTCGGAGGCGATCTTCCAGGCTTTCAAGAACTCTTTGCTGGCAACAATCTCTTTCGAGCCCTTCCCCCCGTCCTTCTTTGATGCCTCCGCCTGTATCTTCAGCAGGTAGTTCTTCAGAGCGCTCATCCCCTGGGTCTCTGCAAGGCTCACGGCGTGCAGCGTCTTGATGCACATGGATTGGAGAGTGAGCCCCCTGAAGACCATTGAGGTCTTCTCACCGTTGGCCAGTCTTGCCTGCAGGTTCCTACCCACCGTCAGAAGATGCTTCGTTGAGGGGGGCCAGTTCGGGTCCATCAAACGAAGGGAGGTCAGTTCTGCTGCATATCTTTCCGTCAGAATCTTCAGTAGGGATATGACATCAGTCAGATCCTTTGGCATATTGACCTCTATCCTCTCCACGTTCACGTCGTAAACGTAAGGTGATACGTCAGGGTCGTACTCGGACCGCATGTCTATCCTTCTCAGAGAGAGATTCCTGCATACCTCATCCATCCTCTCTATATCACTGCCCGGGGATGCGGTCATACCAAGAGCCAGACCGTCATATCTCCTCGATACGTGCACGTAAGCGTAGTTGCCGGTGCCCCTGTGTGCCTCGTCATAAACGACGAGGCTGAATCCCGACAGATCATAGATTCCGTTCATAAGATCATTGGATACGGCCTGAGGAGTAGAGACGATGACATCCTTCGAAGTGACGACACTCTTCCTCTTCTCCGGAGCCATATTGCCGGTGACGGCGGCAACGGTCGTATCACGAAGGTTCTCAGAGAAGAAAGATGCGTGTTGATCCACTAAAGGTTTGGTCGGAGCCAGAACAAGGACTCTACCCCTCTTTTCGAGTATGTCCGCCATGGTCAGAAGAGCGACCACGGTCTTTCCCAGTCCCGTCGGGAGTATTATGAGGGTGCTCTCGGA
>DAXF01000005.1:12908-15820 GCA_002506255.1 Methanomassiliicoccaceae archaeon UBA367 | reverse complement strand
CAATATCTTGTCCAGGTCCTTCTTCGCCTTCGGGTTCGCCAATACCGTGGGGGGTATCTCAGGAAGCCCGAGGTCTGTCCTCATCTTCTTGACGCTGTCGTTGACGGACACTGCGTGGCCGTACTTGGCAAGGGCGTCCGCGGTCTTCTTGTGGGCCTCATACATGTGGCCTTCTGCAACCGCTATGTTCCTCAGAGCGATCACGATGTCCACTATCGGAACGCCGCGGGGGCACCTCTCCTGGCATGCGTAGCAGGTCGTGCACTGCCAGAGGTCCTCACCGCTGATGGCTTCGTCTTTCAGCCCGAGCTGGGCCATCCTCATGAGCTTCCTCGTTCTGTAGGAGGTCAGCTTCCCGGACGGGCAGCTCGCAGTGCATGTACCGCACTGGAAGCACATTTTGACGTCGCCACCGCCGTAGGCAGCGACCTCATCCATAAATTCGGTATTTGGGGATGCCATTGTTATTACCTGGGAGACTGAACTCAAGTCATTGTATTTAATCTGAGATGTCTACCAGAATATTGTATTGTCTTTATAGGTAATACCATCATTGGACTTGTTTGCTCTGTATCGCCCGCAGTAATTTCGCGATCTGGGGAGTATCCCTGCGGTACACCGCGTTTATGGTGTGCCTCAACAGCCTCTTATCCGTATCGCTCTTGATCCTGATGCCTTTGCGTATCAGGAGCATCTCATCCACGAAGAAGCTCTTTCCGGAGGATATGAGGTCTGATAGCAGGTATGTCTCCGCATCCACCGAGTATTTTTCTCCCGTGGTGTCCAGATAGGCGTATGCTATCCTCTGGGCACCGTACTTGTACCTTATGTATGACGGGCCTTTGTCCACGTGGACCATGTCCATATTCCCTATCTCCGCCCATTCGAACTCTTCGGCGGTGAAGAGAAACTCGGGATCATCCAGGATGATTATGTCTGTAAGCCCTTCTTTGAGTGCCCGGAGGTTGCTGGAATCATCCGATATCACAAGGTTCGCCTTGATCTTCACCGATGAGAGCACCGACATCAACAGGTCCTCCGTAACCGGAGAGCATGACACCGTGAAGGGCCTGTCCAATCTGCATCTGAGCAGGAGGAATTCCGCCACTTCCAGTATCCTCAGGCCTTCCTCGGTGAGCTTCGTTCCCGTGGGGGTGGAGGATATGAGCTTGGAATCCAATGTCTTCTCCAGCCCCTCTAAGTACCTGTGCACCACGGGCACCGAGATACCGAGTTTATTGGCGGCCGCCGTCTTGCTTCCGGTCCTCTTCACCTCGCCCAGGATCTCTATCTGCCTGGCAGTCATATTTCGCCCGTTGACGGACAGATGGATGCTGGCCTTCACTTCCATAACGACAGTATGACCTTAATAGGTAAAACCTTTTATTATCGTAGGCCACGTCATTTTATTAAATGATGTGTGCCATACGGGAATAAATGGGAGCTCTTAGGGACAAATTCAAAGAGGTATTTACCTCTACTATGCCGGTCATCATTGTCGTTTTCTTGATGCAGGTGTTCCTCACAAAGAGCACGTACACTGATTACATGCTTTTCTGGGCATTTTCGGCCTTCGTCCTTGCCGGGCTCACTTTCTTCCTGCACGGAGTCGATGTAGGTGTCAACCCTGTCGGCAATGCCATAGGGTCTGAGATACCGAAAAGGAAATCCAGACTGTTCATGATATTGGTCATCTTCGCGATCTCGTTCCTCGTGACGGTTGCAGAGCCTAACGTCTCTATTTTTGGCCAGCAAGTCATGGACATATACCCGTCTGTGAACAGCAATACGATCGTATACGGAATATCCGCAGGCATAGCGTTCGTACTGCTAATTGCAGCCATCAAGATCGTTTACGATCTCTCCCTGAGATACATATTCCTCCTGGGCTGGGGGGCCATAATAATCGTAGCATTCATAGCTCCTGAGGCCTTCCGCGGCATAGCTTTCGACTCCGGCGGAGTGGCCACCGGCCCGATGATGGTCCCCGTACTATTGGCTCTCAGCCTCGGCATATGCCTGGGGACGCCCGGAAGATCAGAAATGGACAGCTTCGGCATGGTCGGTCTTGCCGCCATGGGCCCGGTACTGGCACTTCTTCTTATAGGGCTGAGCACGGATGGAGGAGGTGTAGGGAGCGGTAGCGGAGGAGCGATAATTGTCAACACAGAATATGTATTCAACGAGCTCATGACCGTTTCCAAGAATATCCTGGCCGCCCTTGTCCCCCTCACAATATTCTTCATAATCTTCCAACGAAAATTCCTGACCTATACCTGGGATGCGGTCAAATCCATGACCGTAGGGCTCACGTACACCGGGATAGGCCTGATATTGTTCCTGTTCGGAGTATACTGCGCATTCATACCTGTGGTCTCTGAATCCGGTGCCGCTCTCTTGGATCTGCATCCGATATGGATGGTCCTCATAGGCCTCGTGCTGGGATTCCTCATCGTTTTCGCCGAGCCTGCGGTCAGCATTCTAGGGGATCAGGTCAACAGAGCTTCCAACGGAGCCATACGGAAAGATAAGATACGCCTCATCATATCCGTCGCCGTGGGAGGCTTCGTGGCTCTCGCCATGGTGAAGATATCCTTCGACCTGTCAATTCTTATATTCGTGGTTCCCGGGTATATAGCCATACTTATTCTGATGTTCTACAGCGACAAGGATATAATCGGCATAGCCTTCGACTCTGGAGGTGTGGCCACAGGGCCCATAGCCGTGGCTGTGACTATGGCACTGTACACCAGCATATCAAGCGCCAAGTACTCAGGCATTGAGGCCGTGATAAACGGATTCGGAGTGGTCGCATTCATGGCCATGGCACCCACTCTGTTCCTCATGATATTGGGTGTGATAATCAAAAGAAGAAAAAGCAGGATGGTATGCGGTTATGAGCATTTCAAGAT
>DAXF01000005.1:11182-12850 GCA_002506255.1 Methanomassiliicoccaceae archaeon UBA367 | reverse complement strand
TTCGGAGTGGTCGCATTCATGGCCATGGCACCCACTCTGTTCCTCATGATATTGGGTGTGATAATCAAAAGAAGAAAAAGCAGGATGGTATGCGGTTATGAGCATTTCAAGATCCAATGAGATCCTGATAGTAGGATTGGGCAGCCCCATAATGAAGGACGACGCCGTAGGGCTGAGAGTTTCCGAGACCATCGGAGATATGCACCTGGATAACGTGGATTCGCAACAAGAGGCCATAGGAGGCCTTGACATCCTCCCTGTGATCTCAGGATACAAAATGGCCATCATCGTGGACGCGATAATGACCCAAGATTACGGACCGGGCTCCGTCATAATATTCGATCCAGAGGATTTCGAATCCACAATCGCCGATGTTCCGGCCCATGACGTCAATCTTGCCACGGCGATAAAAATAGGGAGGGGCCTCCATCCTGAGACAATGCCAGACAGCGTAAGGTTCGTAGCCATAGAGGTGGAGGACATACAGACCATGTCTGAGACCATGTCACCCTCTGTGGAAGCGGCCGTACAGAGCGCCGTCAATGCAGTCCTGCATCTGATCTCGGAATATCAGAAATCGAAATGACTCGGATCTATACGTCCCGCTGATTCTGTGTCGCATGTGTAGAGCGCTATATTCAACATGTCCGGAGATAGCATCTCCCCGGCCACTCTGATGACGTCCTCCTCGGTAACACCCTCCAGAGCATTCAGTCTCTGTTCCATCGTCTTGGCTTCACCTGTGAGGAGGATGTCCTTCATAATCTTGCCCATCCTATCTGTGGTGGATTCATAGGATCTTATGTTCGCACCTTTCACCAGATTCTTGGCACGACGCAGCTCCCCTTCCTCGAGACCGTCCGATCTTATCTCGCGGAAAACAGAGGCCACGGAGTCCAGGGTTTCAGCCAGATTCCTCTCCGTACAGGAAAAGAAAGCTCCTGCAGAGGAAGAGTCCGAGTGCTGACCCACACTGCTGTACACAGAGTACACCAGAGCCTTCTCCTCCCTTACCTTCTGGAAAAGCCTTGAGGATGTTCCAGATCCCAGGATCACCCACAGCAGACGTATCGCGTCCTTGTCCGGATGATCGGCGGCGTGCCCTCTGAATCCCATCCCTGCATAACTGTGATCACCATGCCATTCACGCACTGCGAGATTTCCGCTGGGCTTACCGGGCCTCTCACGCCTATTCCTATTCCCGGACATGCCATCGAAATTCTCCTCTGCCCAGGAGACCACATCATCCAGATCCACTGATCCACTTGCTACCACGGCCATATTAGGTATGCCGTACTTCTCGTCATAGTACCTTCTCAGATCTTCAAAGGTCATAGCAGAGACCGACTCGGGATTACCGCCTTCCTCGTTTGCCAATTGGTGTCCCTTCCAAACAGAGCCGGCGAATATGTCGTGTATGTAAGAGTCCGGGTTGTTCTCCACCATGTTGATTTCCTGGAGAACTATCTTCTTCTCCATCTCCACATGGCTGTCTTTTATCAGAGGATTACGGACTATGTCTGCCACAAGATCCTTGGCTCTGTCGGCTGTCTCTTTCAGAGATATCGCATAGTATGCAGTGGCCTCCCTGCCGGTCATGGCATTCATGGCCCCTCCGGCCCCCTCTATCTCCTTGGACATCTGGAAGGATGTCCTGTTGGCCGTTTC
>DAXF01000005.1:1362-11108 GCA_002506255.1 Methanomassiliicoccaceae archaeon UBA367 | reverse complement strand
GTGGCCTCCCTGCCGGTCATGGCATTCATGGCCCCTCCGGCCCCCTCTATCTCCTTGGACATCTGGAAGGATGTCCTGTTGGCCGTTTCTCTGAAAACAACATGCTCGAGCAGGTGGGATATCCCATACATATCGGGCGTCTCGTCCCTGGAGCCGGTGGCTACCGCCACCATGTATCCGGACGAACCAGCGCCCGGAACGCTTTCCGCTATGACCGGTATACCTCCGGACGTCCTTCCGACCCCAAGACCTTTTCTCGCCATATCCCGCGTTAAGACGGAATGTGTTAAAAGAGTTGTTCTGCATTCGAGTAATCATGTCCGAACTCGAACTCCACGTTTATGACGATAAAACAGACCTCAGCAAATCCGTGGCGATCATAGGATTCCCCAGCCTCGGACTGGTCAGCTCAATAGCTGCCAGTTATATGTCCAAGGAACTGAAGCTCAACCTGGTAGCGGGCATAACCTCCCAAGAGTTCCCACCATACACGATAATACAGAACAGCAAACCAATGCCCCAGATACGAATGTATGCGGGCTGCAGGAAGGACAAAGCTGAAGGCGGTATGGAAGAATGTGACGACATTGTCGTCATCACGTCCGAGTTCGTTCCCAAGGACGGGATGAATTACAAGGTCTCCGAGCTTCTGATAACCTGGCTCAAGGACAATGGAATAAAGACTGTCCTTGTCCTTGACGGGATACCTCTGTTCGGAGAGGATAACTACATACTTCTTGGAGCCGGGTCCACGGACAGTGCCAGAGTCCAAATGAACGAATATGGCATAGAATCTTTTGAAGAGGGCATGGTACGTGGAATGACCGCCCTCCTCCTCATGGAGGGCGCAGAAAGGAACGTTGACGTAATCGCCATGCTGGGATCCGCAAAGGCGGATGTGCCAGATCCAAAGGGGGCGGCCAAGATAATGGAGTTCCTGGCCAAGATGCTGCCTGAGCTCAAGATCGATACTGCGCCTCTCTTCAAGGAAGCGGACGAACTGGAGAAAAGAATAGCCAGCCAGCAGATACCTGAGACCACCAGCTCCATGGGTGACCGCGTATTGTACAGATGAGGGCGGCAAGCGTTAAATCCGTGTCATCCATGGGGTTCCCATGCATCTGATACCGAAGAAATTCTTCGTATGCTCCGGATCTTCCTTCAGCAAAGTCTCCAGCCTCAATGCTTTCGATGTTGCGCTCATGGAAGCGGGCATAAGCGAGCAGAACCTTGTCGCAGTCTCTTCGGTTATACCGATCGGGGCCGTGAGAACAGAACCCGAGAAGATGCCCATGGGTGCCGTAACCCATTGCGTGCTGGCACAGATGAGAGGGTCGGGCGGGGAGCAGATCGCGGCAGGCATAGCATATGCATTCCGAAAGGACGGCAAGGGAGGCTACGTCGCCGAAGGACACCTCCATGGGTGCAGAAACACCCTGAGAAAGGACCTGGAATGGAAGATGCGGGAAATGGCCCGCATAAGAGGCATAGAGCTGAACGAAGTATCCTACATCCTGGAGGACGGCACCGTCCCTGACGGGGAGCACGGATGCTGCCTTGCAGCTCTTGTGTTCACGGAATATGAGTGATAGTCATGTACGCTCTGATCATGTGCTCTGGATGCCGCATGAACAGGATAATTGATCTGGCTGCGGAAACATCGGTCTGCCCCTATTGCGGCACCGGGATAAAAAACGAGACAGCCGCCGTTAAGTTCCAGAGTGAGGATCAGGATGAGGTCCGACAAGCCCTTATGGGCCTGTCCGGCGCTTTATCAGAGAAGAAGGTCAGAAGGGATGCCGATCCCATCTCCACTTTGGCATATAAATTCGATCACTGTGCTGATCCAGAGATTAAACTTATGATGCTGGCAGAAGAACTGACAAAGATACTCGGTTCATTCTCTGCGGCCGACGTGGAGGAGATCGCACCCGGCAAGAGCAGGGAGATAATAAGAATCCTTTCTGCGGAATGCATTATAACGGAAACAGAGCCCGGAAGATACCGTGCTTAACCGCCATTTATCGCGCTCCAAATCGCATCATGAACGGCATGGGACGAGCACGCCGTCAATATGGCGAAGCCAAGCACTAGGACGATGACCCCAAGTATGAATTTCCCTTTGGACTCCACAGTGTCACCTCGGAACGCGCCTCTTATCTCCCTGCATCTTTAATACATCTTGCACGACGCGGGGCATATATCTGAGGACCACCCGTAGGAAGTAGTACAAAACACCGGCAAGGGCAACCAAAGCCGACAGATATATCCACACGCCTTCAGCGGCCCATGCAGGAGTCATGAGGATCTGATAGACTGCCGATATTATCACCGCCTGGATCAGGAACTCCCCTATCCTGAGCCTTGCGACCCCCTCACCTATAGTGGCACCGGTTGCCGGATGAAGCAGGATCTGCTGCATCACATAGACTATTATGATGAACCAGGTGGCCGCATCTATGCCGCCCCCCGCAGATGCTATGGAACTCAGATAGAATGTCATGCCGCCTGCCATCGCTATCGCCGTGCCAATCCCTAAGGAGAATCCATAGAATACCGTGTCCGACTGGCCGTGGAAGCGCTTAAGATTCAGGGTCACCAGCTTCACGACTTCTGTCAGGACCCCTATGAGGAGAGCGACCAGAAGAGAGGACCATAGGCCAACGAAATATGTGTATGCGACGAAGATTACTGTGCCCTCTATCATCCCGACGACCAGAAGCCCGAACATCTTGGGGTCGCTGAAGAAGGGGTCCTCCACTGCAGGGTATGTGTATTTCCTGAGCGAGAAATAAAGCACCAGGAATGCAGGCAATATAGCCAGAACCCCTGCGGTGGCTAGCATCATGTCCATATCGTTTCCGATTGACAGTACTGTATTTAATCCTCCCGATATCCGCGGAAAGTATGATGTCGGACCTCTGATCGCGGATATCAGGTGCGGGCATGTTTGCTGTCCGTGGTCATCATCTTGTCATAATAGTGAACAACCATGCATGATCCCTCACATATTCCGCAAGAGTTGCATTTCTCTGGATCGATGCGAAGCCCGTCCTTTATGATTATTGCCCTGCGTGGACATTTCTCCGCGCATATGCCGCAGGATGTGCACATCTGAGCTCTGAGAAGAGCTTTTGCCGCTCTCTCGAACATCGTCTCCGCACCCTCCAGCGTGTTCGATACCACGGATATCTCGCCTCCCCCGAAGAGCTTCGCCGTTGCGCCCTTTGTTTTTACCATAGCTATCTCGAACTCGTCTGAGTATCTGACCTCGCCTATCGTCCTCAGGGCTTCCGCCACGGAGGAGAAATCCCTGGATCTGGGTATTTTAGCTATGGCCTCTACTGAGAATCCTCCGGCAGCGCAGGAGGAGGCTCCTTTCAGCATCTTGATGGTGGGTCCATCTGCCTTTTTAGGCACAGTACGAAGATCCAGATCCTCTGCCAGCTTCACCATCTTCGGCGGCAGGACCTTCCAACGCCAGAAGCCCATATCCGCATACTCCTGCGGCAGCCCCTTCTTGACGGCGTACTCCCTGAGATGGTCATTCCATCTTTCGTAAAGGTCCTCGTGGACCTTCCGGACGTTCTCCCATTCGCTTCCCAAGCTTGAAGCGCAAAGATAGCATCCTATCCTCTCGAAATCCCTTTCATAAAGCGGGTTGTACTCCAGCTTCCTAAGCCAAATGTACCCCCATATCTCCGAGGCGTTCCACTCCCTTACAGGATTCAGGGTTATCTGATTGGGGACGAATGGATTCTTGGAAACGAATTTGGTATCCGCACGGGAGAAGGATTCCAACATCCTGTTTCCTTCGACAGTTATCGTTCCATCGGGATATTCCCGTGCTATAAGCTCGGTTATCGGGCCAAGCTTGCAGGTTTTGCAACACCATCTGAAATCCTTTGCAGGCGGTCCGAACGCATCCACATTCTTGAAGAAGGCGTCATCTGCCTGTGCCTTGTGAAGAGCCAGATTGTTCTTCTGAGCGAAATCCTCAACGTATCTGACTGTTTCTGGGAATTCAATGCCTGTATCAACAAATATCAGCTCAAGCCCCCTGACGGCTCTGGACGCTATTCCGTAGGCGGCAAGGGAATCCTTCCCTCCCGAGAATGATACGGTCACCGGGAACTCCCTCTTCTTCAAATATGAACGTATCTCATTTATCGCCACGGATTCCATATTGAAGATGTGCTGCTTGTTGGCATCCACGAATCTCTTCCTGTCAGAGTCGGGAGATAACGGCATGCCCAGCGGGGAGTCGATGCTCCTGATCTTCACGGCTTTGTCTGATGCTTCTATTTCCTTCGACGAGACAAGTGCCACCCCGGCGCCCAGTTTGCCACCCTTCTTCAATATGAGAGGTGCCCCTGCTCCGAACTCACCTTTCACATCCCGGACATTAGCGCCGGGAATGCTCTTCCCCTTCAGATGCCCAGACATCCCCGAGAAAGAAATCACATTCTTAATCGCATAATCTGCGAAAAGCTCTGCACCCGGCTGTCTGAGATCCAACTCGAAGCTCTTTGTCGATAGGTCAAAGCGCATAAGTGCCAGAACCGCACCGTGGGCTATGATCTCGTCAGCTCTGTCCTCTCCCGGGACCTTATTCAGGAAGATGGCCTTCCCTTTGAGCGGGGTTGAGGTCCCGAACTCCCTCTCGAAAATAGAAAGGACCGTGTCCACGCCTTCACCCATGCAGGGCCTGATGTCCCCCGGATTGTTGATCTCAAAGATCCGAACCGCGGAACCGCAGCCACATCCCGCACCCAGAACCAGTGTGCCGCATCTGTCGCACCATCCGAAGGATGTCTTCCCGTGAGCGAAGCTCGTCCTGTCCATGCCGCTACATCACCTCCGATGATATACCTGTTTTCACACAACGTCTATTTTTTAAGGGTTGCCTGCTATAGAACCGGATATGCGCGGATATGACGACCCTATTACAGTGAATCCCGGGTTCAAGAAGCCCGTGTTCAGTCGTACAGAGATCAGGGAGATCGTCGGTGCGGTGGCCCTCCTTTCCGTGGCCATGGCGATAGTGCTCAGCGGCGGGCTCGCAGGTCTGTACAGAACCGGACCGGGAATGTTCCTGCTGCTCCTCGCCATATCGGCTGTTCTGATCGTGTTCAGTTTCCTGCTCCACGAGCTTGCTCATAAATTCACGGCGCAGAAGTACGGCGCATGGGCTGAATTCAGGATGTATCCTGGAGGCCTTATGCTTGCCATTGTCATGTCCTTGTTCGGATTCCTATTCGCTGCGCCGGGAGCCGTGTACATAAATGGCAGGATAACCGAAGAGATGAACGGCAGGATAAGCATGTCCGGACCTTTGACCAACCTGTTGCTGGCCACCGGTGCGGTAGTATTCGTGCCCTTCACCAGCGGGATCCTGTCGGATGTCGCATTCATGATGGCTTACTTCAATGCGTTCCTGGCACTGTTCAACATGCTCCCGATGCCTCCTCTGGACGGATCGAAGATCTTCAGATGGAACAAGGGTGCCTATATAGGCATGTTCGGATGGGGCATCGTAGTGCTGGCACTTGCATTCCTGATGTAATCACATGTACTCCTTGCAGGGGTACCTCAGGTTGGTCAGGATAGTGCCCTCCCACTGGTCGATCTTGCCTGGATTCAGGATATTATTGGGGTCCATTGCCCTCTTGATCTCCCTCATGGTCTTTATCGCGGTGGACCTCTCCTTCATGAAGTCAGGAGCCTTGGATATCCCTACTCCGTGCTCACCCGTCACAGTACCGTCTAGAGCTATGGTGGCATCGAATATCTCATGCACAGCGGCAACGCCTCTGTCCCAATCGTCCTTGCTGGTCGGGTCCAGGAGCATCTTGGTGTGAAGGTTGCCGTCCGCAGCATGGCCGTAGGTGGCCACTGTAACATTGTACTTCTTCGCGATCTCCTGGTATGCGGTGACTGCATCCGGTATCTTCGATACGGGCAGTGCCATGTCATCCGCCAAAGATACGGATGAGTGCCCGGGCTTAAGGGCAGAGAGGGAGGTCATCACAGCCTTCCTCGCAGCAGTCCAGCTGGCTATGAGCTTCTTGTCCCTGGTTGGAGTCACACTTATGGCCCCTACGCTCCTGGCTATCTCCTCTACCGTCTTCATGTCCCTCTCGACAGGCTCCGGGTCTCCGTCGACCTCGATTATGCAGAGGGCATTGCAGTCCGGCAGAGGATTGCCCCTGGCCTTGTTGACTGCTTCAATGGAAACACTGTCCATGAGCTCACAGGATGCGGGTATCAGCGGCTTCGCTATCAGAGCTGAGACACAACGACCTGCATCCTGCACATTGTCAAAAGCAGCCAAGATGTAGGCGGATGTCTTGGGCTTCATAGCCAGCTTCAGCGTGACCTCTGTGATCACTGCAAGAGTGCCTTCGCTGCCGCACATGAGGCGGGCGAGCTGATATCCGGAGGAATCCTTTATCGTCTTCGTACCGGCGTGTACTATCTCCCCGTCAGCCTTGACGAAGGTCACACCGAGAACGTAATCCCTGGTGGCTCCGTACTTGACCGCCCTCATTCCAGAGGCATTGTTGGCAACCATGCCGCCAATGAGACAGGCTTCTGCGGAACCGGGTCCCACCGGGAAGAAGAAACCGTGCTTGGACAGCTCCTTGTTTAGATCGTCATATATGCAACCGGCCTCCACCTCCACCCACAGGTCGGCAACGCTGACGTTGAGGATCCTGTTCATGCGGCTCATGTCCATGACTATGCCGCCCATTATGGGCACCGCCGAGCCGCACAGGCCCGTACCGGCACCTCTGGGCACAACAGGGATCTTGGCAGCGTTAGCTATCTTGAGTATCTCTGATACCTGCTCGGTAGTCCTGGGCTGGACCACCATGTCGGGAGTCTTGTGGTAAATCGATGCGTCAAACCCGTAAGTATACAGGTCCGCTGTTCTGGTCGAGTAACCTTCCTTGCCTACGACCTTCTCTATACTCTTGCATATCGCGCTGTCCACTGGGCACACCTCACATTCCATAGAGAACATTGTTAATAAAATATATGTAGCAACACTCGAAACTGTTCGAAGCTAATTTAAATCGCCTGCATCCTCTCGGTGAACATGAAGACGAAGATCATACTCCTGGGACCTCCGGGGTGCGGTAAGGGAACGCAGGCCGAGCTTCTCGGCGACAGACTCGGTTTCGTGAGGCTCTCCACGGGAGACATGCTCAGAGAGGCCGTCAGAAACGATACGCCCTTGGGGAGGGAGGCCAAGAAGTACATGGACGCCGGCGCCCTGGTCCCCAACGATGTCATCATAGGCATGATGAAGGACAAGATACGCGAGCTGAAGGGCACCTTCTTACTGGACGGATTCCCCAGGACCGTGGAGCAGGCGGACGCCCTGGCTAAGGAGATCGACATCGATGCTGCGATAAATCTCGATGTTGACGACGAGGAGCTCGTCGGCAGGCTCACCAACAGACGCTCCTGCCCGGACTGCAATTCTGTTTATCACCTGATAAACAAAGCACCGAAGAAAGAGGGCATCTGCGACAAATGCGGATGCAAGCTCTACCAGAGGGATGACGATACTGAGAAGACTGTGCGCAACAGGCTCAAGGTATACCGTGATAACACATACCCTCTCATAGAATACTACCGTGAGAGAGGAAAACTCGCCACCATCGAGGGGATCGGGGACATAGAGTACATATACACTAAAGTCACCAAAGCTCTGAAGTGATGGCCCCCGGCCTGCTAGCACCTACGAAAAATATTAAAACAGTAGCGTGTTAGGCAGGCCCCATAGCCTCGTAGTGTAGTGGTCAATCATGCGGGACTCTGGATCCTGCGACCGCAGTTCGAATCTGCGCGAGGCTACCAAATCCACTCTGGCATACCCAAAAATTAACGCCGTTAGTCGCCTCCCCGAAAATCTCGAGGATCTTATCTTCGGGAAGAGGGGGTGACTGGTTTTGCAAGGCGTTTCGTAGAGCTCGGAAGCTCGTGTATGTCGGAGGAATCCCCTTGACTGTTTGGCGTCTTCAAACCGATCGTCAAGATGGGGATTGCGTCCACATCGCACTCAGGCGCAATGATAAGCTAATGTTTTCCTGCTCAAAGAATTCACTCGAAGATGGAGCTATACGGTGCGGTACAATTCTACGCAGTCCCTTCGGGAATTTTTGGTTGTGGTCAAGATCTGACCCGAGGCCACTTCTTCCTTCCATTCTGCCTCAGAGCATTCCTTATCGAAAACATTTTGCAAATGATTGCGAGATGCCCGTATAGTGAACAGAACCGTGCTAATCTGCGTTATGGCATAAGGATCTCAGAACTCTTTTCTGCTGCCGTCCGCCAGAGCTATGAAGTAATCGGCGCTCTCCTCCGGGCCGACAGCGATGAGTACGTCTTCTTCTCTGAGGGCTGTCCACTTATCGGGCCTGAATATGTATTGTGCACCGCGCTTTATGGCCATTACGAACATGCCGCAGTGGCTCCACAGCCTCATGTCCCCTAAGGTCTTGTCTCTGAGAACGGATGTCTCCGATACCGTGGCCCTCTCAATTGTCCACTCGGACTCCTTGATGCTCATGTGAATGACGGGGCTGCTGGCATAACCGCGCAGCACCACATCGGCTATGGACGCGGCCGCATTGGCTATATCCTCTATGGCTATCTGCAGTCTGAAGGCAACGAAGGCCTTCATGACGCTATCCGGATTCTTCTTAGCCATATCCAGGAGGCTCTTCTGGATCTCGTCGCCGAGCTCGTCCATCTTAACCTCCATGTTGATGACCTCCTCTGCTATGTCCCGGTTGTTGTACAGAAGGGAGGAATAAGCCAGGTCCACCATGAACTCGGACGTGTCCTTGAGCTCCAAGAGCATAGAATCGAGCCTGTCCATGGTCAGTCCTCCGCGAATTCCATTTCCGGGAACTCCCACGGGAGATCCCCGCTTGCGAACTTCTTCAGCCTGTTGAAGCCGTCCAGGGATCCGTTGACGATTATGTCGTCTCCGGCCCTGAGCTTCACATCCCCGTCAGGATTGTATATCCATCCGTAACGATTCTTCATGGCGATTATCTTGGTGCCCGTTGAGGCCTCCACAGCCAACTGATCTATGGTGTTGCCGGCCATGTCCGATCTCGGGGAGATGCGGGTCATCATTATCTTCTCGTCTGATTCATTGATTATCTCATTGATGAACGGCCTCTCTTCCTTGGGAACATGCAAAAGCTTGACTATCTCCCCTGCGGCCTCGGATATGCGATCCGCGGCTGAAGCGACCTGCAATACGCCTGTCATCTCCCGCGCATCCTCCTTGGTCCTTACCGCCAAGAGGATCTTGGTGCGTATGGCGAACTTCATATCATCTATGTCGCGGTCCATCTCCTCGACCTTCTCCGCCATATCCTTGCTGTTATACATCAGGGAGGCGTAAGCAAGATCCACAATGGTCTCGGATGCGTCCTTCATCTCAGTCAGGAGCTCCCTGACCGTCGCTTCCATTCGATTGGAATCAGAATGTTCTTCGTCGTTCATCCGCGGATACCTTTCAAGAAACCTATAATAATCCGTGTATATTAACCGTTTCGTCCAGAGGGTGCATCCCGGAGATGAGAAACACTCTGTGCTGGCACTATTGCTGTGAAGTTCATCTTCTGACGGTTACGCTATATAGTTGAGGTGCCTTACCGCAATAGATACGAACATGTCCTGAGGTGTTGATTTATGGGCTCGGAGAAGGTTGCCAACGG
>DAXF01000005.1:0-1205 GCA_002506255.1 Methanomassiliicoccaceae archaeon UBA367 | reverse complement strand
GGCTCGGAGAAGGTTGCCAACGGGTTTTTCGTTAGGAACCGTACCGTATTCTCACTAAGCCTGACAGCCCTCATGTTCGCAGCCACCTTCGACCTTTTCGCAGGACTGGTCATGGTCAGCATGAGCGATTATCTCATGATCATACCCGGGCTGATGATCCTGATATACTCTGCCAACGGCCTGAGGGGGAACGTCTTCGGTGCTATGGGCAGCCGAATCGGTACCGCCATGCATCTGGGTATCTTCAGCATATCTTTCAAGAAGGGTTCCGTCCTGAGATCCAACGTGGAAGGGGCCATGGCCCTGACCATGATCACGTCCATAGTAGTAGGCATAGTGGGGTGGATCATCGGCGTGGCGTTCTTCTCTGACCAGTCCCCGATAGACATCTACATGTTCATTTTCATCTCTATGATGGGGGCGTTGCTGGCCGGGCTCATGGTAGTCGTCATAAACATGGCCATAGCCTATGTCGGATTCAAACGGGAGTGGGATGTGGACAACATAACCGCTCCGCTCATCGCAGCGGCAGGCGATGTCGCCACGGTTCCCACCATATTCCTGGCGGCATGGATGTGCCTGAATATGGATAGTGCAGCGATCTATGCTGCTCTGGCAGGACTCCTGATTCTCACACTGATCATGACCTCGACCATTCTGATGCGCAAGAGTAAAAGAAGGAAGAAGGACGAGGCCAAGAGGATCATCACGGAATCCCTCCCGGTGCTGACCGTGTGCATATTCATCGGCATATTGGCAGGGACCATAGTGGAGACGCAGACTGCGAACCTTGTGGCCTATCCTGTATTGTTGGTGCTTCTGCCAGCATTCCTCAATCAGGGAAACGCCCTGTCTGGTATACTGACATCCAGGTTCAGCACCATGATGCACATGGGTACTCTGGGCGTGAAGAAGTATCCTCCTATTGAGACGTATAACAACTTCGCCGTGAACTACGTACTGGGAATCATAACATTTGCGTACGTGGGCGTGGCCGCTTTCCTCGTGGCCCCGCAGACGATGCCTTTCCATGAAGTTCTGCTCCTTGTGCTTACCGCAGGTATGCTGTCGGCCACCGTGATAAATCTGCTCTCTTACTATGTCGCATCGGCCGCAGTCAGATTCGGGCTGGACCCGGATGACCAGAGCATACCCGTCACATCCTCCACGATGGATGTGGTTAATGCATCCATCATCATCTCCCT
>DAXF01000002.1 GCA_002506255.1 Methanomassiliicoccaceae archaeon UBA367 | reverse complement strand
CCGTCGAATATGCCGTCCTTCTCTGCGTCGAATTCCCCCATCACCCTGTCAAGGGTGGGCAGTGCCATCAGCTCATCGTAGATCCTCTGGGCTCTTTTCCCGAGATGAGGGCGCACATCTGCGGTGTAGCGTCTCATCCTGAGTATGTTGTCCACTTCCCCGTGGACGAATCTGATGTCATATCCTGTGTATTTCGATATCAGTTTGACCAGGCGTATGTCGCTCAACAAACCGGTCTGGAGCTTTCTCAGGGCCACATCCCCGGCCAACTGTCTCGGGGTTATGGAGAAAATGCCTATCATCGGTCTCCTCACCCTGTTGCCGAGGGCAAGTGCCAGAGGGGCGTCGTTGCATAGTACGAGATCATAATCCTCAACCTCTTCGTAAAGCTCGTCTATGGTTTTCGCTGTCCTCATCGATATCGTTTTGTGAACGCCTATTAAAATAATATAGTCTGCTATGTTACATTTGTGAGCAAGGACATCTTCGTTATCCAGGTGATACCCACCGGACCTGACGGATATCCGAAGGACGGGGTTGCAGAGGTGGGGATAGCATCCGTGGATCTTGACTCCGGGGAGATAAGGAGTGTGTACCAGAATAGGATACGCCATGAGCCCGGGTCCTTGGATGAATCCAAAATAGAATATCTGGAGAATAATTCAGGCATGAAGGCGTCGGACCTTGCCGATGCGGATCCGGCAGATTCGGTGGTCAAAGAGGTCAAGGATATACTGAAAGGCGGGACCGTGACATCCTTCGATGTTGCTAACGTATTCTACAGATATATGATCCCAGAACCCTGGGACATCACCTTCGAGGTCTCCATAATGCCCTCGGTCTCCTCCAGAATGCCGTATTCTCTTAGGTGCAGGAAGCCATTTGAGGAGAACAAGGCGATAATGAAGGCCTATTCCGCCATTTACGGAGAAGAGGCACCCCTCAATGCTTCCGGCTCCGCAACGGCACTGGATCTTGCCCTTATGACGGCTTACATAATAATCAGTCTAAGGCGGCAGAGCAAATACTGACGACCCGTCACGGATTTAACGGAGCAATGCCATTGCCCGCCCATGCCAGAGCTGATGACGGTCACACAGTTCAACGAGAAGGTACTGGCGGTCATCTCCTCATCCCAGGAGATAAGGAATGTGACCATGGTCGCGGAGATCTCGTCCATAACCCGGGCCACATCGGGGCATTATTATCTGGATCTCAAGGATTCTCAGTCGAACATAAGATGCACTTTCTTCAAGTTCGCAGCATCCAGGCTATCCTTCGATCCGAAACCAGGGATGAAGGTGCTGGTATTCGGCGGAGCATCGTTCTATTCGAAAGGCGGGTCCCTGAGCTTCAACATAGAATGGATGAAGCCGTACGGCAAGGGAGAGGCAAGCGCAGCACTGGAGGAGCTAACCGCCAGGCTGCTGAAAGAGGGTCTGTTCGATGCTGAGAGGAAAAGGGAACTGCCCGTCTATCCCCGCGCAATAGGCGTGGTCACATCTCCAACGGGGGCTGTGATAAAGGATATAATAGACACCGTGGCGAAGAGATTCCCTGCAGGCATCATCCTCGCAGCGGCCAAGGTTCAGGGTGACGGGGCCCCGGAGTCCGTTGTGGCGGGGATCGACCTTCTCAACTCCCAGAAGGATGTGGATGTGATCATAGTCGGGCGCGGCGGAGGATCCGCCGAGGACCTTTCGGCATTCAATTCAGAGATAGTGGTAAGAGCCATAGCCTCATCCAAAGTGCCGGTGGTCTCTGCTGTCGGCCATGCGACGGATAAATCCCTCTCGGACAGAGTGGCGGACGCATATGCCGAAACCCCTACGATGGCGGCCGTGATGTGCACCCGGGACCTTGATGACCTAAGGAGGGGGTTGCTGTTCATGACAGGCAAGATGGCGCGCTCCCTGACATCCATAGTCAAGGATATGCGGTCCAGGTTCGCCTATCCGAACGCTAGGCTGGACCCAAGGAATGCCGCGGTTACGCTGGAGAGATACGGCGCGAAGCTCAATCTTCTGTCTGAGAGGGGAGCGTCGTCTGTGTCTGAGAGGCTGAGGTTCATGTCCTCCAGATATGAAGTTCTGAATGCCAAGCTGGATCCGAAGAGGGCCGCTGAGAAGGTGGAGGGCTACTGGGTGGCTCTGGACTCGGTCTCGGAGGCGATGGATGATTCCGTCGTCAGAAGGCTGGCCGGAAACTCCAGGGAATTGGAGCACAGGTCGCAGATGCTCGCAGGACTAGACCCCCGGAGGGTGCTGGACAGGGGATACAGTTTCGTGACCGATGAGGCAGGGAGGACGGTCACATCCGTCTCCGGCCTCAGAGCAGGGTCGAAGATGACCATTACGATGAGGGACGGAACCGTCAAAGCTGAAGTGGAAGAGGTGAGTGAACATGGAAGAAGAGAGGAATGAGAAGGATATCGAGGATATGACGTTCGAGGAGAGCCTGGGCGCCCTAGAGGCACTGGTTGAGGAACTGGAGGCCGGAGGCCTTGACCTTGATGAGAGTCTGGAGATCTATGAGAAGGCGATAAAGCTGAGGGATCACTGCCGGAAGATACTCGAGGAGAGCGAGCGCAAGGTGCAGAGGCTCATGGAGAACGCATCCGGAACAGAAAGGGTGGATTTCACTCCAGACCGCTGATCCACAGCGGCAGATCCCTTTTACAGGCCCAATCGCTTGTGGTGCGGTAGAGCTTGGTCTCTGTGAAATGCTCTATATCGAAAGCCAATCTTAATGCCCCGTTGAGCTCGCCGCATCTCATGTTGCTGCTGTTATAGCCCCCGAAAATATGCCTTAGGCCGATCAGAAGGATCTCCACGAGGTCGTGGCCCCTGCATATCGTCCACGGGTCCCTGTGATGCTCCATCTCCTCTTCCAATCTCTTACGGAGATCCTTGGCGCTTAGGTTGGGGCTGTGGGAGTTGTACATGACCTCATCGACCATGTTGCGTATGTCGCATTGAAGGGTTCTGCGATCTATGAACCTGCCGAAGTCCAGGTCCCTGAAGCACAGGTCCCGTCCGTTGTTCTCGGATATCAGCATCAGCGTTCCAAGCGGATATGCGGAGTTTATCAGAACATCCCTGATATCTCCGTAATTCTTCACGAAACTCTCAACCTTGGCGCGTTCCCCGTACTCCCAGATGACCTCATCCAGGGCCCGGCTGCGTATCATCATGCTCTCCAGATCCCGGGTGTCCGTCTGGAACAGAGGAGGGTCACGTCTGACCGACAGGACCCTGTCCAGGTCTGAATCGACGATTCCCAGGACCTTGTCGTCCTTGCGGTTGTGGAAAAGCTCCTTGACCACAGTAGATGCATTATCCTTGGAATGGGCGACAATGAGCTCCACGTTCTCCCGGTCGGACAGCTTTCCATACAGCCTGTAGTCTGTGACCCCCTCAACGACCAATACTGTCCCGTCGAAGGCCCCCCTCAGCATGGAGATGTTGTTCGCAATGTCCGTAGGTCCTAGGTATTCACGCAAAGTCAACCCTCAGTTCCGTTGCCAGATCCCATCTGTCATGTATCATCTGGGGTGAATGGGTGGCGACTATGATCTGTAGGTCCCTCAGTCTGCAGACGTCAAGGAATATGCCGCCCAGCCTCTGCTGCCATGATATGTGCAGTGAGACCTCCGGTTCATCAAGCAGAACGATGGCGCCCGGAGCGGCGTGGAAAAGCAGGCGGTAGAAGATGATCATTATCTGCCTCTCTCCGGAGGACAGATAGGAGAGGCTGAGGGATGTTCCGCCGTCCATCTCAACGCCTATGTGAGAATTATCCTTGATGTAGATGTGCTTGTCAGTGAGAAGGCCGTTTATGATGTCCATGTACACGATCATCGACTCGGCCAGCAGGTAGTTCCTCTTCACATACTCCTCGAGGGAGCGTGCCAACCCTATGTACGCCTTCCTTTCGTCCACCAGGTCATAGCGTGTCGGAGGGAATCTCATGCCGGAGGGCATGTCGACTGAGAATCCGGCTTCGTCAATGAAATCCAATTTGGCCTTAAGGTCCTTGGACCAGAATATTATCTCCTCATCGGTCATGTTCGCGTCATCTTCGCAGGGGACCTCGACCAGGTCCTTGTGCTCCTTGGCGAACATGATCTCGTCGTGCAGCTCATTGGCATAGGCTTCCAGAGCCGGTACGAGCCTGCCATCCATCTTCCTTACCGTAGACCTCTCCGGGGACATGTAGACTGCGTCGAACATGTCGACCAATTCTTCAATGGTGATGGAGGTCGGCACTTCGTTGCGTATCACCGTTATACGGAGCTCGTCTTCTTCCTTCTCCACAACCAGGTTGGTCTCATCGAAGAAGGTCAGATCGGCTCTGTCGAAGGGTATTCCTCTGATGGTCTGCTCGTCGCCCGTAAGTATGGAGTACATCAGGCGCAGGAGTGTGCTCTTCCCGGTCGCATTGACGGCATGAACATAAGTGAGACCTGAATCAGAGAGGTTCAGCTGGCAGTCATGCGTCCGGAACA
>DAXF01000087.1:6375-12550 GCA_002506255.1 Methanomassiliicoccaceae archaeon UBA367 | reverse complement strand
CGTATATTAAAATACTTACTCGGGAGAACCCGCTTTCCCGTGCACATCGGGAACGAAATCGAAAGGGTCCTTGATCATGTTAAGAACGACCAGAGTATTGGTCTTCTTCACACCTTCGATCTCCAGTATGCTCTTCACCGCTACCGAGAACTCATCCCTGTCCGTGCATGCTATCCACGCGACGGAATCGCATTCTCCGGTCACGTCGAACACCCCGATGACCTGAGGAAGCTCCTTAATGGCCTGCTGTACATTCAGGATGTTGCCCTCTGCGTATATCTGGACTATCCCCATGAACTCGAAGCCCATGCGCATGTAATCCACTTTGGCCCTGTAGCCTTTGATTATCCCCTTGGATTCCAGGTTCTTCACCCTTTGTATGAGTGTGGTCGGGTGTATGCCCAGCTGCTTTGCCAGCTGCCTGTAAGAACCTTGACTGGAAACGCACATGAGCTCGATTATGCGCCTGTCAGTCTCATCGAAATCCCTGATGTCGGACATATTACGTTTCCCGGTGCGCCTCATAGGTTTTATCGCATATTTATTAAATCTTACAATTAATCGGGAGCCCGGTAAGGATATCATGACAGAGGAGATCTTCGCACACGACGGCTATCTGACTGAATTCGAGGCCGTCGTCTCTGCGACCGACGGAGACTGGGTATCCCTTGATTGCACTGCATTCTACCCCGGCGGCGGCGGACAGGCGCACGACAAAGGGACCATCAGAGGGAAGGCCGTCGAGAAAGTCGAAAGAAGGAAGAACGATATCTGGCACCTTTGCCCCGGTCATGAACTTGGGGTGGGGGACAAGATCTGGTGCAGCGTGGATTGGGAGAGACGTTACGAGCTCATGAAGGGGCACACTGCCGAGCACATGCTGTTCGGAGCCCTGAACCGCCTGGTTCCCGATATGAATATAGTCAAAATAGACATAGAACGCGATGATAAGTACGTCATAGTAGACAGAGACGTCAGCTGGAACATCATCTCCGATGCGGTTGCCTCCGTGAATGCGGCCATCGAAGAGAACCTGTCCGTTTTCAAGAGCTCCATGGACCGTAACGATCCGGAACTGGAGCACATAAGGGTGAAACTGGACAGGATAGAGGGTAGCGAGATCTCGGTCGTGGAGATAGACGGTTTTGACATCGCGGCCTGCGGCGGCCTCCATGTGATGGAGACGGAGGAGATAGGATTCGTATTCGCGGACAGGAAGGTCTCCTCGGGAAAGAACGGCTATGCCATACATTTCAAGGTCGGAGAGGCTGCGAAGAAGGTCTCCTCCGAGTTAGCCTACGGCTGCCTGAAGGTCTCCGATGCCCTGAGCAGCAAGCCCTCAGATGTGGAGAGGGCCGCGACCAACCTCTTATCTGACCTGAATGAGTCCAGGGCCATGCTGAGGAGGGCAGGTAGAGCACTTGTCAACGGTGCCGGGAAGATGCATATCTCAGGAGTGACTATCAGATACGGCGTGCTTCCTGCAGACATCGACACTCTGGCAGAAGCAGCGGAGAATTGGAAGGCCGGGGGCCACATAGTCATCCTCGCTACGGACTCCGATCCGTCATACGTGATACTGGCCTCTGGAGACGCGAGAATAGACTGCAGGAAGATACTGACAGACGTGCTCTCGGTTGTAGGTGGCAAAGGCGGCGGGAAGAAGGATTTCTCCAGAGGAGGACTGCTAAAGGGATCGGATCCCGTAGCTTTTGTTGAGAAGGCTACGGATGCGATCAGGGACGTCCTATCTAGATTGTAGACCCTCAAAGGATATAAGTTCCCTCGATATACGAGTCGCCATGGCAGGAAGAGGCATGAACCCGCGTCAGATGAAGCAGGCCATGCGCAAGATGGGCATATCCAACGAATCGATGAAGGGCGTTACTCAGGTGATCATCAGGACCGCCGACAGAGAATACGTCTTTGATTCGCCGGACGTCAACATCATGACTGTGCAGGGGCAGAAGACCTATCAGCTGACCGGAGAGCCCGCAGAGAGACCTCTGGGGGAGAGCGCAGCGGCACCCGGAATGCCCGAAGAGGACATAGAATTGGTCATGTCCCAGACCGGATGTGGAAGGGATGCCGCGATCAAAGCTCTGGAAGAGAACAACGGACAGCCCGCAGAGGCTATTCTGCAAATAATGACCGGGTGATACACATGTGCCTTGCAGCTCCTGGAAAATTGCTCTCCATAGACGGGGAGATAGGCAAGATCGATTTCGGCGGAACGATCAGAGAGGCCAACATCTCAATGGTGGATGCGAATATCGGCGATTGGGTCGTGATCCACGCAGGATTCGCCATACAGACCATGAATGAAGAGGAAGCGAAGGAGACTTTAGACCTCTGGAACGAGTTTCTCAGCGCAAAAACGACCGAGTTCAAATGAACTCACCGAAAAACTTATATACTTTCCAGATATGGCATGTTTCGGCATGACGGCCATAGCGGCGGGGTAACACCCGGTCCCATTCCGAACCCGGAAGTAAAGTCCGCCCGCGTAACTGTCTGTACTGTATTGCGCGAGCGTACGGGAAAACAGATACGCTGTCAGCCACTTTTCCTTTTTCTCTTTTGAGCATATGCGCTGGCTTTTCAGTACATAGCTGTTCTCACGTAGGAATCCGTGCATGGAGCATACGCGGGCGCTGTGCGCACATACAGTTTATAATCGAAGACAAAATATCCGACATGATGATACTCATCAAGCTGGGCGGGAGCGTGATAACGGACAAGACGCATTACCGCACATTCAACTCCGAGGTTGTCGGCAGGCTCTGTCGCGAGATCAAGGAGTCGGGGAAAGATGTCGTGATCGTACACGGCGCCGGGTCCTTCGGCCACGTACTGGCAAAGGAACACGGTATAAACTCTGGTTTCAAGAACAAAAGCCAGATCCCTGCAGTGGCCCAGATATGCTATGACGTCAGAGAGCTTGACTCCATGGTCGTTTCAGAGCTCATAACCGCCGGGATCCCTTCGATTTCCATACCGACAGGGTCCTGCTTCGTAATGGATAACAGAGAGCTCATCTTCGATAACAGCGAACCTATACGCAGATTCCGAGCTTTGGGCATTGTCCCCGTGCTCTTCGGAGACGTGGTCACCGATCGAAGCCTCGGATTCGCAATATGCTCCGGGGACCAGATCATGGAGAGACTGGCAGAGCTGTTCAGCCCGGAAATGGTGGTGTTCGTCTCAGATATAGACGGCTTATATGATAAGAATCCCAAAACAGAACGGGATGCAATGTTATATGATGAAGTTGATAGTACAATCCTAAAGGAAGTAAGCACAAAGCATAATGTCGATGATGTCACCGGAGGCGTCCGCGCCAAGATGGAGGCTATGTTGAGGATGTGCTCTGACAAAAGAGATTGCGTACTGGTGAACGGCAACGTGGAAGGAAGGCTTCTGAATCTCCTGCGCGGAGAGAGTGTCGTCTGCACCACGGCAAAAGGCGGTATCCTATGACACAGATGAAAAAAAGAAAGGCAGACCACATAGAGATATGCCTTAACCGGGAGATCCTTCCCGAATACAGATACTGGGATGACGTCACTCTGATCCACGACGCTTTGCCCGAAGTGGACCTGGACGAGATAGATACATCTGCCAGGGTTCTGGGTAAGAAGCTTGATTTCCCGTTGATCGTAACCGCAATAACAGGCGGCTTTGAGGGGGCCGAGAAGATCAACGCGAACATAGCCGAGGCCTGTGCCGAGATGGGTGTGGGCATGGGTGTGGGCAGTGAAAGGGCCGCCATAGAAGGAATAGACACTGCATCCTACGAGATCGTCAAAGACTACGATGTCCCTCTGGTAATAGGGAACGTAGGCGTACCGCAATTGGTCCATCAAAAAGGAAAGAGGGCATACACGGCGGCCGACGTGGCCGTTGCCAGGAATCTCATCGATGCGGATTATGTCGCAATTCATCTGAATTTCCTTCAGGAGGTTGTGCAGCCGGAAGGGGATACCAATGCCAAAGGATGCTACGATGCGATAAGGAGCATAGCCCGGGAAATCCCGATAATAGCTAAAGAGACGGGTGCCGGCATATCGGCGAGGACCGCCGCAAAGCTCTCCGCCATAGGGGTTGCCGCCATAGACGTGGCGGGAATGGGGGGGACAAGCTTCTCCGCAGTAGAGATGCACAGGGCCCGTGACAGAGAAGACACCATACGCTCTGAGCTGGGCATGACCTATTTCGATTGGGGCATACCTGCACCCGTTTCACTCCTGGAAGCGAACGTGGGTGTGCCGCTGATATCCTCGGGAGGCATAGTCTCTGGACTGGATGTTGCCAGGTCCATCGCTATGGGAGCCTGCTGCTCCGGCGCGGCAGGACTTTTCCTCAAGGCCGCCACCGAATCCCCGGAGGCCGTGATCGCTATATTGGAACTTATCAAAGAGGAACTGAAGGCGGCGATGCTGCTGACGGGTTCCTCTAACATAGGAGAGCTCTCTGATGCAGAGTACATTGTCATGGGAGAGACACGCAAATGGATGGAAGGCCTGAAATGACCGACGTCAAGAAGATATTGAAACAGATGTCCGACGAGCTGAGCAAGCCGATCGAATCATACATAGAAGACGAACTGCCCGCCAATCTCATTGAAGCGGCAAGACAGTACCCCTATGCCGGCGGAAAGAGGATGAGACCTGCCATGGTCATCGCCGCATGCAGGGCGGTCGGAGGGGATGGTCAGAAGGCCGTTCCCCTTGCTGTTGCCATAGAATACATACACAATTTCACACTGATCCACGACGACCTCATGGACGGGGACGAGAAGCGCCGTGGCATGACCACCTCCCATGTGAAGTATGGCATGCCCACAGCGGTATTGGCGGGAGACGCACTGTTCGCTAAGGCCTTCCAGATAATCGCCGATCTCGATGTGGACGGCGAAACGGTCAAAGAGATCCTGAGAGTGGTCTCCAAATCCGTCTGGGACCTGGCCAGGGGTCAGCAGATGGATATAAACAACGAGAACGGGGCCGAGGTCACCATGGATGAGTACATCGAGACCATCAGACTGAAGACCAGTGTTCTCTTCGCTGCCGGCGCTGCGGGAGGCGCTATGATCGGGGGCGCGAGCAGGGAGGTCGTGGATGCCGTGCACGGATACGCCATGAACCTGGGCGTCGCTTTCCAGATGTACGATGATATTCTGGGGATAGTCGGAGACCCGGCCGTTACCGGTAAATCATCCGGGAATGACATACGCAAAGGAAAGAGCACTGTCATCGTTTGCCACGCCCTGAAGAACATAGCGGACAGGGCGGACCTGCTGGTCTTCCGCGATACACTGGGCAAGACAGATGCCACAGATGCGGAGATAGATGAGGTCAGGAGCATACTCAGAAGAGCCTGCAGTCTGGATTACGCCATAGAAACTGCAGAGGGATACATCAATAAAGCCATCGACTGCCTGGATGCACTGGAGCCCTCAGAGGACAAGGACTTCATGATCGCCCTGGCGGAATACACGATGACCAGGACCCTTTAGTCGGAGATACCTTTCTCCGTTATGGAGTATGTGGCTTTCCGACCTTCAGGTATACTGCGGTGCTTTACCATGATCGCGGCCCTGCGGCCATTGCCCTTCTTCTCCAAACGGATTATTGTCTTCGCATTATGATGCATGGCGTGACCTCCGAGGAACTCTATCGTGCCTGCGCCTATGTTGGTGTATACCTGCGAAGTTAGCAATACGGCCACCTCGCTCTTCCTGGCCGCGTTCAACAGCATCTCCGTCTGCTTCACGAACTCATTCCTCACAGACGTATCGTCGGATTTCAAACGATAATACATGGTCATGGAATCCACGATGATCAGTCCTATCTTGTCATTGGCCTCGGCGAGGCGGACGACCCTTGCGATCCTGTCGATCTGTTCCTCGAAGCTGCGGACCTGGAACACCAGAAGATTCTTCCTGGCTTCCTCGCCGGAGGATATCTGCTCTATCCTCTCTGAGGACAACCCCTCAGTATCCACATATGCGACCTTCTTGCCCTCGCTCTCGATCAAGCTGAAGGCGGCCTGGAGGCATATGTTCGTTTTCCCTGTTCCGGCCTCGCCGTACAGCAGAGTGACGCTGCCGCATTCTATGCCTCCTCCCAGAAGATCATCGAAGGAGTTGGAGCCCGTACTGAGTCTATGCACG
>DAXF01000087.1:6044-6180 GCA_002506255.1 Methanomassiliicoccaceae archaeon UBA367 | reverse complement strand
TAAAGGGGTTGATAAAGGTGTTTAGCTGGAAGGATCAGTTCTTGTCGTCCTTTTCGTCCGAGTCTGTCTCTTTGACTGACTTAACCTCATCCAGACCATAGGCTTTGTCGACCTGGTACTTCTCCCCCTTGTACAT
>DAXF01000087.1:0-6016 GCA_002506255.1 Methanomassiliicoccaceae archaeon UBA367 | reverse complement strand
CGCCATCAGGAAGAATATCACCAGAGCAATCAGCACAATGGCCACGACAATGATGATTGCCAGAGTTGCAAGGGACTCAAGGACCCCGGGCGTCATTATCACGAACGCTATAAGGGCCACGAGACCTACACCGCACAGCACCAGCAGTATCCCCGACAGGGTCGTGGATTTCCTCTTCTCGTTTGTTGCTTCCATTTTAATCCCTCAGCTCTGTGGCATGTACTGGTACAGAGAAGCTGCGAGTTCCGACAGCGTCATGGACTGTATCACTATCTTGCCGGGCCCTGTCAGGGTTGTGACGAAGAGCCCTTCTCCTCCGAAGAGGGCATTCTTGAAGCCGCCCACTGCCGCGATGTCATACTTCACGGACTCTTCCCAGGCTACAGCGTTGGCTGTGGAGACCTTGTACTGCTCTCCGGGCTTGAGATCGATGACGTTGAAGTCACCGCAGGCCGCTGCCCAAGCGACACCTTTACCGCTGACCCTCTGAAGGACCAGGCCCTCTCCTCCGAAGAAGATGCTGCCCAGCTTCTTCTGGAAACCTATGTCTACGTCGACACCGGGATCGGAAGCCAAGTACGCGCTCCTCTGCAAAAGATAGGTCTTGGTGCCGTCCAGCTTCAGATCTATGATCTTGCCGGGGACGTTCCCGCCCAGGCCGACGACTCCGCTACCTCCCTCGCTCTTGAAGTTGACAAGGAAGAAGGACGCCCCGGATATGGATCTCTTGAGTCCTTTCAAGAGACCGCCTTCCATCTTGGCATCCATCCTCATGTTACCGCTCATATACTTGAAATTCCCGGGCGTGGCCCTTATGGTCTCGTCTGGTTCAAGCTGTATATTGACAAATTGTAGATTGTCTCCGGTGATGGTGTATCTCAATCTTCACCCTCCCTGTCCAGAAGACTTTGTTATAAGGATAAAAATATGTTCATGATATGACATCCTGAACCCGATGGATATCGAAATAGGGAGAGGTGCGGAAGCGGTGATAACCGAATCCGTATTCCACGGAAGGAGAGCTGCTGTTAAGATGCGGTTACCCAAAGGATATCGCCATCCCGAGATAGAGAGCAGGATCGGGGCCTCCCGCATAAGAAAAGAGGCCAGGGTCATAAGGGAGACCAGGGCCGCCGGGGTAAGAACCCCGGTCATCTATGACATAGATATGCAGAAGGGCAGCATTACAATGGAGCTTCTTGAGGGCCCCAAAGCAAAAGATGTCATCGACTCCGCCGAGCGCCCACTTGAAATATGCGAGAAGATCGGTGTGGCCGTGGCGAAGCTCCATGCCGCCGGCATATGCCACGGCGATCTTACCACATCCAATATGATCGTCTGCAAAGACGGCAGCATAGGATTCATCGATTTCTCCATGGGGGACATCGGAGCGGACACAGAAGCCCTTGGCGTGGATATGCATCTCCTGGAGAGAGCATTCTCCTCGGCCCACTCTTCCGTCAAGAACGGATACGATACCATCCTGAGATCGTACAAGAATAGTATGCCTGAAGCCAGAGCCGTTTTGGAGAGAGTAGAAGTGATAAAAGGGAGAGCCAGATACACATGATCCTGAAGGTTGTTACATCCAATCCCGGCAAGGTCGAGGAATTCGCCGAGGCCTTCACCGGACTGGGCATCGAATTCGAACACGTCCGCATATCTTACGAAGAGCCGCAGGTATCCTCCTTGGAGGAGGTCGTCGAAGCTGGCATAAGAGAGCTCAGGGCCAAAGGGCTCTCGGACTTCCTCATAGACGATTCGGGTATGTTCGTGGATAATCTGAAGGGTTTTCCGGGCGTGTACTCCTCATACATCCAAAAGACCATCGGGAATGACGGCGTCCTAAAGCTGATGGAGGGCGTTTCCGACAGGAGCGCCCATTTCAGATGCTGCATAGGGTGTTATGTGAGAGACGAGACGATTATCGTAACCGGCGTTAGCCCGGGTTCCATCCTCTATGAGCCAATAGGCAAAGGAGGATTCGGATACGACCCCATATTCAGCCCCGACGGCAAGAGATCCTTCGCGGAGATGCCGCTGGAAGAGAAGAACGGGATCTCCCACCGCGGAAGGGCCATCGAGCTTCTGAGAGGGGAGCTAAGCAAAAGAGGACTCATCTGAAGAATACCCTTAATTACGAGCGGTACATCATGAAGCGCACGGGTCTGTGGGCTAGCTTGGTATACTTGTGGCTTTGGGAGCCATTGACCCCGGTTCAAATCCGGGCAGACCCACTAAATCATCTGACCCTCTATGAATATTCTTGATTGAAGGGCGCCGGGCTCGAAAGGTGTAAATACTGGACAGAACTGTCCTCTCGGCTATGGCCATCGAGTGGATCTATCTTTTAGCAGCTGGGATACTGGAGCCCTGCTGGGTCATAACGCTCGAGAAATCCGACAGATTCAGGAAGCTGTCATGGGCCATGGCGACCGTGATAATAATGGCCGTCAGCCTCTATCTTCTGTCCCTTGCCATGGCAGCGATCGGCCCCGGGACCTCCTATGCCGTATGGACGGGCATCGGAGCTATTCTCACCATGGTCTTGGGGATCATAATCTATGAAGAGCCGGCCAAACTGATCCGTATATTCTTCATACTGCTGATAGTCGCAGGTGTCGTGGGGATCAACCTCGTATCGGGGGTGGCCTGAATGAGCGACTGGAGACGTCTTTGGCTGTATCTCTTCATTGCCAGCATGTGTGAGATAATCTGGGCCGTTGCCCTAGGATACTCCGACGGATTCAGGGTCCTGCCTCTCTCAGCCGTAGTCTTGATATTCCTTACTGCGAGCATATATCTCCTGTCGAAGGCCATAAGCGGAGGTCTTCCCGTCGGAACCGCCTACGCCGTATGGGTAGGCATAGGGGCTGTGGGGACCATGACCGTCAGTGTGATCCTTGGGAATGAGCCAGCTCTTCCTATGAAGCTGCTCTTCGTAGGATTCATCATCGCAGGGATAGTCGGACTTCAGATCACATCCTGTGAAAAAGCACAGAATTAATAGTTTGACACATATCCGCTTACCATGGCTAAGTTCGAGATAGGGGATGTTGCCCCTGATTTCACACTGCCCTCCACCGGAGGCGGGGATTTCAATCTGTACAATGAGCTGGAGAAGGGACCTGTGATGGTCAACTTCTACGTAGGTGATTTCGGGATCAACTGTTACAACTATCTTGTGAAATTCATAGAACGCTACAGCGAGATGACGGACGCAGGAATCAGGATCATAGGCGTCAACTCAGACAGTGCGGACAGTCATAAGAAATGGAAGGAGCGCCTCAACGCACCCTTCGATTTCCTTTTCGATGAAGGGAAGAAGGTCAGCACAGAGTATGATGCCATAGTCGGGCCGGGGCATATGGTATCCGGCTTCACCAATAGGGAGTTCTATCTTGTGGGCAAGGACAGGAGGATAAGGTATGTCTGGAGGGCGGATGTGCCCAAGACCCTCCCGGATTTCGATGAGGTCCTTGAAGGAGCGAAGAAGGGACTGGCTCTTCAATTCTGAGCCTTGGCCTCAAGGGTTGCTTCCTCTACCGTAAGCAACGATGACCCGCGGCTGATATCCCTGCGCTCCTTCCTTATTGCAAGACGCTTGGTGTGCATTGGAGAGTCTAGAACCAAGGATTCGTACTCCCCTCCCTCACCCGTCACGCTTAGTTCGATCCTCTCTCCGGCTTTGATCAGCCTCTCCTTGCATGCGGCATCGAGTCTGCATCCAAGATACGTCTCATCAAGCCCTTCGGCGAATGTACCTACGATGATGGCCTCTATTCCTGCCGTTTCCATCTCATCGTAAACGAGGCTCTGATCCTTTCTCCACAGAGGCGCATATACAATCAGACCCAGGTCCCCACATACATTGTTGATCCGATCCCATTGATAATCCGACCATATCCCGCCCATTATCACTCCTTCCACATCCAATCCGCCGAGAGCACTTCTCAGAGCTTCCATGTCCCCAGCTTCAGTGCCGTCCGTCTCGGCTCCCTGAAAACTTATGCCCATGGCATCCGCGATCATCGGTACAAGCCACGCATTCGGGGTATGGAATATCCAGGATTCCCCGGGAGAGGATATGCCTACAACATAGCATACCTCATGACCGGATTGATGAGCCAGATACATCGCGAGCACGGAATCCTTCCCGCCGGAGCAAAGAGCAGCCAAACGCATGGTCCTGCATAAGCTAGCATTAATTTAATCTCTTACAAACGCAATCGAGTCACTCATGAGAATAGATGAGATGACCACTGACAGCTTCCGCCAGGCGGTCATGGACGGCGCAACCGTCATTCTGCCCATGGGTGCCACCGAGGCCCACGGACCGCACCTTCCGCTGGGAACGGACACATTTCAGCCTGAGTATATCGCCGAGGAAGTGGCAAAGATCAACGATAAGGTACTGATCGCACCCACTATGCCCTACGGACAGCATTCCTCCACGAAGAACATGGCCGGCACCATCGGCATATCTTTCGACACTTTACGCTCGTTCGTAACAGATGTTCTCAACTCCCTCGTCTACGACGGCGTGAAGAAGATAGTTGTGATAAGCGGGCATGCTGGCACATCACATATGTGCGCCATAACCGAGGCCTGCAGGTCCGTTGTTGAGAAAAAAGACGTGCGGATAGCGTTCTTCTCAGATTACGACATAGCATCTAAGTTGATAGAGATAGAGAACGACGGGCATGGAGGTATGGTCGAGACCTCAAGGATAATGGACATAAGACCCGATCTGGTAAGAAGTGCCAGACCTGTAGGCGAATACAAGAGTCACGGATACATCGTCCTCAAGGACGGCAGCGCCTGCTTCCCCGAGGGTATGGCCGGCGATACCGGTAAAGCCTCACAGGGGTTCGGAAAAGAGATAAATGATTACGTTGTGAAGGCAGTATCCGAGATCATCAGGAAAGACCTATCATGACCATCAATATGAAGAAGATAGCAGCGGAAAGGGCTGTGGACGAGTATGTGAAAGACGGCATGAATGTCGGACTCGGCACAGGGTCCACCGCATTCTATGCTATCCACAGAGTAGGCGAGCTGGTGGCCGGCGGCATGGACCTGACATGCGTCGCCACGTCCGAGGAAACGGAGAAGATTGCGAAAGACCTCGGCATCAGGGTCGTGAACCTTTCTGAGGTGAACAACCTTGACGTGACCATCGACGGCGCGGACGAGGTCACCAGGCAACTCCATCTCATCAAAGGGCTGGGAGGTGCGCTTGTCAGAGAAAAGATAGTCGCTGCATCCTCCATCGATCAGATCATAATTGTAGATGAATCCAAACTAGTAGAATCATTAGGGAAGGAATGCCCTCTTCCGGTGGAGGTCATGGTCTTTGGTCACGAGAAAACGAAACGTATGATCGAGCGTCAAGGATGCAGGGCCGCTCTGAGGATGAGAGACGGGGAGCCCTTCATGACGGACAACAGGAACTACATCTACGACTGCAAGTTCGACGGCATCGCCAACCCTTATTTCTTGGAGAGCAGGCTGGACACCATACCGGGCGTGGTTGAGAACGGCCTCTTCCTCAATATGACGACCGCGGCTTTTGTGGCCCGCTCCGACGGTACGGTGGAGAAGATCTGCTGACCTTTTTCTTTTATAACGCGCGGGCTAATGCTTTTTATATGACTTCAGTGTTAGGCAGTCCTGCTTCCACCAGAAGGTGTATTGATAATGAAATTGCCCAGGACAGTCAAGAGATATTGCCCGACCTGCAAGACCCACGCGGTCCATGATGTAGAGAGGGTTAAGAAGAAAAAGGCCAGCGAACTGAAATGGGGTCAGAGGAGATTCAGGAAGGTCACTTCCGGATACGGTGGTTTCCCCAGGCCTAAGCCGGAGGGAAGAGAGAAGCCCACCAAGAGGATTAACCTCAGGTACAGGTGCACACAGTGCAAGAAAGCCCACCAGTCTCCCTGCATCAGGGCCAAGAAGTTCGAACTCATGGAGGGATCCCACCAGTGACCGGAAAATTCATAAAGATCAAATG
>DAXF01000077.1 GCA_002506255.1 Methanomassiliicoccaceae archaeon UBA367 | reverse complement strand
CTGCCGTACTCCGCGAAGGTGGGTCTGGCTATGACCACCTTGTCCCCCGGCTCCACGAACGTGTTGGGGAACGCCCGTATTATGTCGGAAGAACCTGCCCCCACCATTACGTTGCACTCACTCAGGGAGTGCCTCTTGGCTATCACCTTCTTAAGATCGGCGCAGGAATCATCCGGATAGTGACCGATGTTCGATGTGGCCGATATTATCACGTTGTTCAGGATGTCCGGCGGGCCTAAGGGATTGAGATTATGACTGAAATCCTCGACTCCGCCGTAACGCCATCCCTGACCTCCGTGGACCGCTCCGTTGAGGTCCGAGAGATGCTTCCTGACTGAGTCCTCTATTCTCATTCGTCACCCCGATGCATTTCTTCGATTTATAGAGTCCGTCATATGCTCCCGCGACCCGTTTTATACCTTTTCGGCAGTACGAAAAGTTCGCCATCGTTATCAAAGCCGACAGATGCCGAGACGCCGTAGACCTCCTCTATCAGATCAGAGGTTATGATCTCCTTCGGAGGGCCGATCCTTAACAGGGAGCCCTCCTTCATGATTATGCACAGATCGCAATATCTGGCCATCAGGGAGATGTCGTGCTCAGCCACAAGTATTGTCATATCTTTCTGCACCATTGCGTTAAGATACTCCATCACCTCCAGCTTGTATCTCATATCAAGATGCGACGTGGGCTCATCCACGAGCATGAGCCTGGGCTCCTGCACATAGGCTTTGGCGATTAGTACCCTCTGCATCTCGCCGCTGGACAGCATATGGAGCTGCCTGTCCTGCAAATGCCTCACGCCGAATTTCTCCATGGCATCCGTGACGAAGGATTCGTCCTGCTCTGACTCCCACCACAGGTTCTTCATGTATGGATAGCGGCCCATCATCACAGTCTCATAAACCGTCAGACCGAAGCTGGTTTTCAACTGAGCCGGAACGCTGGCGATCTTCCTAGCTAGCTCACCGGGCCTCTGTCCCTTAACGGATACGCCGTCTACGAGAATGTCTCCGGACGATATCGTATGAAGCCTGTTTATACACTTCATCATCGTCGATTTACCACAACCGTTTGGTCCTATGAGACCGACCAACAGGCCGCTTTCGATACTATAAGAGACATCCCTCACTGCATGGTACCCGTTATCATAGTACTTGTTAAGATTACGTATCTCGAGAAGAGGGACATTATCCGTCATACATCCGCCCCCTCTTTATCACAAGATATGCGAACACCGGCGCACCGATCATGGCGGTTATTGCCCCTACGGGCAGCTCGACTCCGGTCATCAGCATCTTTGAAGTGAAATCAGCAAGCATCATCAGAAGACCTCCTAGTACCATGGATGCGGGGATGACAAGCCTGTGGTCTCCTCCCAGAAGCATACGGCATAAGTGGGGGACGACTAATCCGACGAAGCCTATTATACCTACGAATGAAACACAGATCGCCGTGAGAACCGATGCCAATATTAGCATGCCTCTGTTGAATCTCGCAACATCAAGGCCCATCTCCTTGGCCTGATCTTCACCTAGAAGTATGAGATTCAGCTCTTTGACCCATATCAAAGGTATAAAGGATAGCATCAACGCGGGAATGAATACTACCCATATGTTGTTCCATCCTATGGATGTGAAGCTTCCGAACAGCCAGGTCATAGCACTGTGTATCTTGTCCCCTGCCCAGTATATCAACATCGTCTGAGCTGCAGAGAATGCCAAGCCCACTATCACTCCGGCGAGCACATAGTTCGTAGAAGAGCCGCCCGCTTTCTCGGCTATCAGCATTGTTGCGAAGAAGGCGAACAGCCCCCCGATTATGGCTGCAAGAGGTATGGCGTATTGTGTTGCGCTCAAAAGCCCGAAAAATGTGAAACCAGAGGTTATCGCAGCGACGGCCATGGTCCCGGAGCCCGCAGAAACACCCAGGATATACGGGTCTACGAGAGGGTTCCTTATAACGGCCTGATACACCGAGCCTGCTATGGAAAGGCCGACACCTACTGCGAAGGCCGCCATAGCCCGAGGCAGTCTGGTAACGTAGATTATTGTCTCCTCGGAAGTAAGATTCTGACCTCCCTTGGATATAGCCGATCTAAGCAGAGAGAAGGTCTCCTGGATCGATGTGTTGCCCGTCGGCCCGTAAGAAAGGCAGAGCAGGAACATCAGAAAAGATGCCGCCAGTCCCAATATTATAAGCCAGAATAAACGCATCTTATTCTTTCGGATCTTGGAAACCCCTTCACCGGAGGTTCCCATTAATTCAGAAATCCTCCCGCGGATGTACGGTATCGGCGGTATGCCCTTGACTATCTTTACATAAAGGCAATAGACGACGAATATCGCCAAAAGCGCGATGATCAAAACAGCCACTGCGACCGGAACCATGCTGTCCTTTGCAGGAGCCTTCACAACAGGTATGAAATCCCCCTCGACAGAATACATGCCGCCGTCGGTACCGGAGTATATCCATCCATCGATTATGACCGGCGGAGCCAGTGCATACTGCTCGGTCCCCTCATATTGTTTGAAACGCCCCAGTATATTACCGTCCAGATCGAATTCCAGAATGTAGCTTCCTATATCATACTCGGATGCTATGATCCGGGATCCGTTCACCAGCACGGCCGGTGCCTTTATCTGCTCCAGGCCCGGCGTTATGAGCTCATATGTCCCATCGAGATAGACTTTGGCCAGCCCGTTCGTTGTGAACGCATATGCCCCTTTAAAAGAATCTGTATCTGAGCTTATTAGGTATGAGGAGCACAGACCCAGGCCTGTTTCTTTTTCGATCTCGGTAAGAATCGTACCGTCAAACCTATAAACAGCATAACCGCCCGTGGCAGTGTTCATACCCCTTCCGTCAGAGAAGGAAAATATCAACCTGTCTTCCACCATCACGACTGTATATACCAATCCTGTGCCCTTGCCCTCCACCGTAAATACGGATGTGCTGGCAATCAGATTGCCATTTATCTTATTGAACACATACAGCGACCCGTTCAGGGCCCCTATGAACAGATAATCCCCTGATATGGTGGGCGAGTTGAAGTAGACACACCCTCCTATCGTGCCTTTCCATAGCACATTCAGATCTAGGTCGGTACAGAAAACATAGCCTGCGGCCGTTCCGAAGTAGAGGGCGCCGGAGTCGTATATTATCGTAGCCGGGCCTGTCCCGTATGCTAAACCGGTCAACAAACCATCTGCTGGGTCTCTTACAGAACTGAATTTAACAGAAATGACGTTCGATTTGTCCTCATTCGGGCCTTCTAAAGGTATCTTGAACAGAAGACCGTTGGTCGTGGGAACGTAGATGTGCCCCCCCACTATGACGCCGGTGGAGGTCTCATAACCGGCACCGTATTCCATCTCGTATTTCCATTTCTCATCACCTGTGAATCTGTCATAGCAATAAACTGCAGGAGGATGCTTATTGCCTGGCATCCCTCCGGTGCCTCCTGCGACTAAGTATGCATTGTCCCCTTCTACCAAAATCGACCCGTTGACAAAATTGCCTTTACCGTATGTATGAGACCATTTGACGGAACCAGGTTCCAGATCATCCCTTGCTGCATCTTGATGACCGCTTGATGACGAATCACCCCGTATGCATGTCCAAGAGGAGATGTGCCCGGGTTTTTCAGTGGGAATGACGCCTGCGGGATAATATCCCAGCGCTATCGGCGCAGATGGGATCGCATCAGACTCCGTGAAATATACCGTCCGGTCCTCCCATGTGCTGCCGTCCCAAACATAGTATCTCCATGAGATGTCTATCGTGGATGAAACGCCAATGGTCCTGTTGACGATCCCATCTACTGTGAATCCAGTGGAAGAATCATAGAGCATTGCACTTCCGAAGGATTCGACTGCGTACTCCAAGGCTTCTAAAGCTGTGTCTCCGCTCTTGTCGGACCACTCGGTCCTGCCATTCCCGAAATCAATGAGAACGAATGGTCCTCCTTCTGCATCGGATTCATTCAGATACATGGGCAGCACAGACATCACCATCAGTGCTGCCGCCACCGTGGCGAAAAATACATACTTTCTGTGAGCTCTCATCTGATCACTGGATCCGTAGTTATTGAGATATGGTCGTGATAATCGTCACCCGCAAATCTGATTGCCTCGGAATCGAAGGCACTCTGCTGCACCATCTTCCCTATCAGCTCTGTCAGCTGCGCCACTCTTGGGCCCGGGCGAGATGCCAGATCCCCGGCTTCTCCTGTGAGGAAATATATCCTGCTTTTCAGTGGATCTTCGTTATAGGCATTGGTCTTCTTCCACTCATCCGGCAGATTCTCAAGAATCTTCTTATACTCATCCAGATTGGTTGGCCCATCAGCCATTACCACGATCAAATAATCTATTTTGGTATATTCAGGCATCAAAAACTCGCTGTTTACCATTATCCAGCCACTCTGGCTCATATATGAGAAACCGTTAGTCACGCAGATCTTATCCAGTATATCCGACACATAGGTGCCTGAGCTGGAGACCCAGGGAGATTTTTCCAGAGATAGAGATACCACCACGCTCTTCGGGGCGCTGGAGTTGTTCATTATGATCGTTCTGATATTCTCGATATCTTCTTCCACTCCGTCAGCAACGACCTTGGCCTCTTCCCTTACGCCCATGGCAGTACCGGTCATCATGATGCTTTCCAGGATCGAGTCCACATCCCCCCCTTCAGGGACTATCAGAACATTCGTACCTACACTGCGAAGTTTTTTAGCCACGTCCTTATGCGCAAACTGTGCATCCGTACCTATTACCAGGTCAGGTTTCGCCTTTACAATGGATTCGAAACTGGGGTTGGTAAATCCCGCCGTATCGACTATGCGGCCCTCGTCGCGTGCGCTCTTCACAGAGAGAGGATAATTGCTGTATCTGTCTGTCCCCACCAATTTCTTCTCTCCGCCCACAGAACATATGGTCTCTGTGCAAGAAGGCGCTAAAGAAACTATTCTCTGAGGATGTCCATAACCATAAAAACTCACCCCTGTGGCATCAACTGCATTAGAAGGAACGTTCTCTGCATCACCGTACGCCCAAGCCACCGATGCATATTCTTTGATCTTCGTATCAGACGGACTATTATCGGAAAGCCTCCATTCGAAAGCGGTCTGGTTCTCCCCGGGCTTATCGATCACATACAGCTTCCATGATTTCTCTTCTCCTGAGATCACACCGTCTATCTCAGATACCTCATTGCCGTCCCATTTAAGATCCAGCTCGTACATCAAACACAGAGAGTTCAAGCTGTCATAAGCATCGGGATCTTCCTGATCTCCAAGATTTATGAAATAAGTCTCATCGTCTCCGAAGTCCAGGATAAGGCAGTTGGTCCCTTGTGCGGAATTGATATTCGAAGTTGCGAAGATCGTGAACACGATGCATGATATCAGCAATATCATGGACAGAACTGTTTTGATCTTCGTCGGAGTGTCCATATTTTGCACCTTCGTCAATAAAGAGTTGGATAAAAGGTTTGAACAAGGACTCTATATTCAGAATGCCTCTGTACCGTAGACGAGCTTCATCTCCGGGGCATCGGAAGAGTTGAGCTGACTCATCAATGCAGATGCGCTTTCCCAGCCTGTACCGTCAGCCGTACGGACCTTCTGAATCCACCAGTGATAAACTCCGTACGGGTTTTCATCCGATATGGGTTCAACCATTGTCGTTTCCAATCCGAAGATTGAGTCTATGCCTGTAGGATTACTGCCGCTGGTAGGTAGAAAAGGAATATTGTAAGCCGCAGTAGCGTTGATGAATGCATCAATGACCTTTCCCCCCGTACCATTCACCTTGAAGTAGAGACCGGACGAAGATTCTATCGTGAAAACAGTCCCTTTGGTGCTATGATCCCATACTTTTGCGTCGTCGGGCGTTGCTGCGGGAGCGGCTCCTGTTGAGGAATATACCAGAGCTATGGCCTCCACTTCAGAGGTCTTCACTTTCTCTATTGATACCTCATTCACCTTCCATTCGCCATCAATGAAACTATACTGTGCCCAGTATGTCCAAATATCTCCTGCACCTATCATCTGCAGCCCAAAAACACTGTCTATGGATTTACCATATGACGAATCACTGGAACTCAGCGGAACGTCGAATTTTTTGCATGCATCATCTAAAGCGGTGAATCCGTCGTCTCCTTCGCCCTCTATCCAGAAGTAGACTCCTTTGTCATCCTGGATCAAAAACTTAGTCGTTTCAGCATCGCTTTCATCACCCGACAAACCATAGTTTATGATTATGGCCGCAGCAGACACGGCGAGGATTGCCGCGACTACAATAACAATCGATTTCGATTTCATCGCATT
>DAXF01000025.1:17917-23170 GCA_002506255.1 Methanomassiliicoccaceae archaeon UBA367 | reverse complement strand
ATGGCGGGCATATACAGCAAGTTCGAGACCAACAAGTACATGGAAGCCGGGTCGGTGATAGAGCCTGTGATCAGGAACTATCTGCGCTCGGACGGTCGCGAAAGATTATCTGAAGCTCTCGGCGGAATCCCCGTCGCGGGGATCGAGGAACCTGTGGACAAATTCTCCTGTAATTTCGAGCACTTCCCCCGCGGCGGGAGATTCGGCGGCATGGTTGACGGGTACGTCATAGCTGAGAGGAAGCGCTATGCCGTATTGGAGGTGAAGACCGCAGGCGACCGCAGCGCATGGACCGATGACGGCGAGATATCCAAGGTGCCCGAATCCTACGTTATGCAGGCATCCCTCTACGCAGAGCTGAGCGGGATCGATACGATAGTGTTCGCGGTCGGATTCCTGGAAAAGGAAGATTATGAAGAACCCTCCTCCTGGAAGCCTACTGAGGATAACTGCTTCATCCTGCCTGTCAGGAAACCGCCGGAGATCTCTTCCTGGATGGAAGCCGCGTCGGAATGGTATGATGAGCATCTGGTCAAAGGCATCACCCCCCAGTGGACCGACGCGGATGCGGAGACGATAGATTACATACTCAGTGCCGTCGGTCAGGAACGATAATCTTTTTACGGATAGGGGCATTGAAGCGCTATGCCCTTCCCGGTCGCCGGAAAATTGGTATCTCATACCGGGCCCGGACTTGCGATACAGGAGTCCCTGTACGGTTTCATAATGGCGATGATATTCGTCAATGCCGCTCAGGCGGGCATTCTTACTTTCGTTTCGAATATCCAATTGGCGATTGTCATCTTCTCGATGAATTTCACCTGGGGCGTGATAGATGCCCTTGTCATCATACTCGTCGGCAGTCTGGAAAGGAAGAGGGACCTCCTCATACTCAAGAGGAGCAGGGAGAACAACGATTCCAAGTACAGGAAGATGGTCAAGGACGATCTGTCAGGGACCATAGTCGATGCGGTCACGGACGAGGATGAATGCAGGATAATACACCAGATACTCGCATCCGAGGTGGAATCGGATGAGGAGCTCGCCAAGGACCGCAAGGAACTGTACATGGCGGGCCTGTCGAGCTTCGTTATAACGGTTCTCGCCGCCGTTCCCGCATTGATACCCATTCTGCTGATACCGGATCTTCACACGGCCCTCTTCGTTGCATCCGCCTTCGGCGCCACGGCACTTTTCTTCGTCGGATACGGTATGAGCAGGCACATCGGCGCCAACAGATGGGGGATGGCCCTGACGTTCCTGATCATCGGAATGGCCGTGACGGTCATGGCGACCTTCATGGGCGGATGATCATCTCTTCTTGAAGCGGACCGTGCCGTTCCCTCTTATGACGCGGCCCTGTCTGACCGCCAGCTCCAACCCCTCGGTCATTACCGCGTTTATCCTCGCGCCCATCCTGGGGAAACCGAGCTCCTTCGCTGCGGTTTTCAATATATTCGCCTCATCGGCGACTATGCTGCTCTCGGCTACCGCGACAACGGCGTTGGCGGCTTCCTCCGTGGGTATCTCCTCGATGCTCCTGCGCTCGGAAACGGAATCCGGTGTGCGGTATGATCTGTACTCCGAAGGGGACTGCACCCTTGACCAATAGGTGCGCTCCCTGCCGGGAAGCGTCGTGTTGGTGCAGGACTTTCCCAGAACTTCCAATATGGCCTCCCTGCTCTTCGGGGTCAGACGATTGATGTCGAAGGCCTCCCCTATGCGCCTTACCAGCCTGCCCTCGGTCACGGGCGCCTCCTCTGCAAGTATCCCATAAGCTGCGTTCGCTATGGACACCTCATTGCTCAGAGCCTCCTCGAAGGATATTATCCGTGGCTCTATCTCCGCGGCCGAGAAACGCTCCGCCGCATCATCGCTGACGGTCTCCGCATACTGCGGCTCATAATCCGTTACGGTCACCGAATCCCTCGTCCTTCCTCTCCTTATGTCGTCCAGTGCCCGCAGAAGACGGTCTGTGGTCCCCTCGGGGTTGTAGAACCACTCAACGGACCACACTCTCTCGATATTCCATCCCAGATTCCGAAGCACGTCGGCCCTGGCGAACTCCCTGTCCCGGGTGTTCTTAGAATCGGCGTAGCTGTCGCCGTCGGTCAGTATGCCGAGCATGTAACGGTTCCGCTTCGCGGGGTCTATCACGGCAACGTCTATCCTGAAACCGGAGTTGCCGATGCCGAAATGCGTCTCGTATCCGTTCTCGTTCAGTGCCTCGGCTATGCTGCCTGCCAGAGCGGACATCTGCGGTTTCTGCTCCGTTCCCCTGAAACGGCCGCTGTTCTCCGCATATTCCAGGAAGCTCTTCATCTGTCTGACGCCGTCAGGGGTGGTGGCCTCCGATTTTATCATATCTGATGTCATGGAAGAGAACACGACCATCTCCTGCCTCGCTCTTGAGACGGCGACGTTGAGCCTGCGTCCCCCGCCGGGCTTGTTTATCGGTCCGAAGTTGGATGAGACGCGCCCTTTCGAGTCCGGGCCGTAGCCTACCGAGAACAGGACAACGTCCCTCTCGTCACCCTGAACATTCTCCAGGTTCTTCACGAACACGGGCTCGTTCCCTTCCGTGGCCGCTCTGTACAATTCATCATCATCCTTTATCGCCGACCACAGAAGATCATCTATCATCTCCTGCTGGCTCTTGTTGAATGCGACTACGCCGATGCTCCTTCCCCTCGTCTCTGGATCCTTTAGTCTTCGAATGATCTCATCGGTAACGGCCTTCGCTTCCACCTCATTGGTTCTGGTGCCGCCTCTTCCGTAGATGCCTTCCACCTTCCTCAGGGAGACCTTGGTCTCCATATCATCCGGTGAAGGGAAGGTGAGCATCCTGTTGCCGTAGTACGTCCTGTTGCTGAATGCTATCAGGCTCTCGTGCCTGCTGCGGTAATGCCATTCCAAATGGGTGCCGGGCATCGGAAGTGCCAGGCAATCCTCCAGGAAGCTCTCCATGTCCTCGGTGTTCTCGTCTCCGTCCTCTATCCGCGATTCGAAGAAGGTCGTGGGCGGCAATTGCTTCGGATCCCCTGCGATCACAGCGTTCTCTGCCCTCGCAAGGGCGTTTATGGCCTTGTGGGTCGGGATCTGGGACGCTTCGTCGAATATCACGATATCGAACCGGAATTTCCCCGGTTCCAGATATTGGGCCACCGAAAGGGGGCTCATGAGCATGCACGGGCATATCCTCCGCAGCAGGTTCGGTATCTCTCCGAATAGAGTACGCAGGGATTTCCTTGTCCTCTGTGCCGTCAGCGCCCTGTAGAGTATGTTGGTCTCCGATCCTTCTGCCGATGTATCAAGTTTCGAGGGCGCATTCTCCTGCAGACGGAGCTTCAGGACCTCCCTGTTGATGCTTCCCCATTCCGAATCCATTCTCTTGAAGTCGGATACGAAGAGCTCGAAGTTGTCCCCGTTGAATGATCTCAGATCATCAGAATCGGCTATTCCCCGCCTCGCTATCGATCTGTAAAGGGATTTTGCGAAGGAGTCCTCCAGCTTCACCCCTTCCTTTCTCTCGGCCGTTTCTATGACGGAGAACAGACCGAGCTTCCCGGCCTCTGCGCATGCGCTCTTCCATCTGGTCCAATCCGGCAGCCTGCCTATGGACGATAACGCCGCATCACAGAATCTCAGGCAGTCCTCGGGTGCGTTGAGCTCCGATTCCACGGAGAGGAGCTCTCTGGCCCTCGCCCTGTTCTCTTTGAACTCCCTGCTGACCTCCGCAAGTTCCCTGGACAGCCCTTCCGCATCCCTGAGCTTGCCGAAGAGCTCCGCCACCTTCCCCGGGTCGCCGCCGTAGCGTTCTATCACAGGGATGTGCCTGTCGGCGAATCTGCCGTACTCCCTGATGCGCCTCGTCTGCTCCTTCAGCATCCTGGAGCCCTCCCCGGACAGACGGCCCTCGGCCACCTGTCTCAGGAGGCGGGTCCTCTCTATCGCAGTATCCACGCTCCTCAGGGCGCGGGGGACCTTCCTGAACTTCGTTCTCGGATCGATCAGCATCGGGAGTATTGACTCCATGAACTGCCTCTTGGCCCTGGAACGTCTCAGCAGCGGTGCTTTCTTAGCCGCACTCCACCTGGAACCGATGTCGTTCTCTTTGTTGAACTCTATCATGTAAGGCTTCCAGTAGATCTTGGACGCAGCGAAGCCCGCGGCCGCCTCGTCCGATATGTCCCTCATGAAAAGCAGATCCTCCATCCTCCGGTCCACTGCCGACAGGTCACCCGAGTAACCGGAACCGATGATGGCAGTTCTGGCCATATCTATCCTCATGACCGATTCGGTTATCCTCTCGCTGAAGCGGAAGGCGCTCTCAACGGCCGCGCGGGTCATTTCCTTCATAAGGGAGTCCGATTTTTCCACGGCTTCCGCCAGCTCTGACGCTATCCAGAGAATGTCCCTTATGCGGCTGTTCATCATCATGCCCATGTCAGCGGACTCTATATCCTCCATCAGGGTGATGAGACCCTCCGCGTCCCGTATGTCGATGGGTATCCCCAGGGACTCGGCCTCGGCATTCATGGCTATCAGGCTCCTGCTGTTGTTCGCCAGTTTCCTCAGTACGGTCCCGGCCTCTGAGGTCAGGGACAGTGACGTGTCAGTGCATCCTATCAGGGAGAATGGGTAAGCAGGGCATCCTGTCAGGTTCCTCCTGCTGCGCTCCATGCGCCCCACGGCGGACATCCACTTCTTGATGTCCTCCGGCCCCGCTTCGAACAGGAGGCTCGGGTCCAGCTCTATATCGTACAGGGAAGCGTCCCGGTACGATTCGTACCTCTCTATGGCCTCCGCTATGCTCAGGCCGGACGGTTGCTTGGCGTATAACGCGGAGACATAACGGTCGAGCTCCTCCCTGGCGCTCTCCATCTGTGCTGTCTTGACCGCCTGCTCCTTCGGATCGACTGTCCTGCCGCGCTCAAGTGCCCTGCTCAGATGGTCAAGGACTTTCCTCTTCTCTGTCTTGTTGGAGTGCATCTCCAGGCAGTGGTTGTCTATCCCTATCTCGTTCAGGCGCCTCTGCACAACCTCCAGAGCGGCCATCTTCTCAGCGACGAACAGCACCGTCTTGCCGTCATGAAGAGAATTGGAGATTATGTTGGTGATGGTCTGGGACTTCCCCGTTCCCGGCGGCCCGTGGAGCACGAAGGACTGTCCGTTCCCTGATGCCCTTACCGCCCTTATCTGTGACGCATCTGCCGGGACCGTGAGGCACAGACCGGACGGGTCTGCGCTGTC
>DAXF01000025.1:14670-17669 GCA_002506255.1 Methanomassiliicoccaceae archaeon UBA367 | reverse complement strand
ATCGCCCTGAGGTCATTCCACATGACGAACTGGTCAAAGGAGAATATCCCCAGTGATGCGGAATCGACGACGTCCCATCCCTGCATTCCCCTTACGGATTCCCTGACGGAGCGCATTATGCGCTTCATGTCCGGAACCTCATCAGAAACCATGCCGTAGACGTGTTCGATATCTATCCCGTGCTCCGTCCTTAGTTTCTCGCCTATCGTTACATTAAAGGCGATATCCTCATCCCTTCTGCTCAGGAAGTATCCTTTCGAGACCTTCCTGTCAATTGATACGGGTACAAGCACGAGAGGCGCGTAATGCGCCGTTTCCCCGTCAAGCCATTTCAAAGCGCCGACTGCCAGGAAAAGAGAGTTGGCACCGTCCTCCTCCAAGGCCTTCTTCGATGTTCTGTAAAGGAATGTTATCGCTCTCTCAAGCTCCCTGTCGGGAACCGGCGCTGTGATCTCCCCCTTGCCCAGGGATTCCTTGACGGCAACGGCGGCGTTCTCGATGTATCTGGAGGATTCGAAGGGTATCCTCTCGTAGACGTCCTCTCCGCTCCATCCGTCGGGTTTCCCGCAGAAGGTCATCTCCCCGTTTCCCAGTATTTTGCCCAGGGATCCCGTCGTCTCTCCAAGCATAAGAGGGAGCACCCTCTGGGTCTTCCTGAGGCTGATGAGATTGTTCTTAACCGATATGTCAAGCAGTTTCCTTTCCCACTGATCCCTTTTACTGTAAGCTCTGCAGATCGCCTGTTCCGACGGACGGGAGACGTAATCATCCGCTTCCCACATTCCGTCGACGAAGGCTCTGGGAGGCATGGGATCTATGGTCCCTCTTGACCTGAGAACATCAACCGCATGATGAAAAGCGGATACTGGAACATCTGCCTCCGATCCCGTTGAAGGCTCGGATCCGTACAGAGAACGTATATCGAACAGCATCATCTCCCCTCTTTCCACGGGAGCTCTGAACATCTGCTCATCGTATACTACGGCATCAGGGAACCTCTCGTCGACTGTCCAGACGCCTACGTGTATTCCTCCGTCCGCGAACACGATCACGGGGCCGAGGCCTGCCGATTCAAGGACGGATGCGAAAAGGACCGCCATCTCAGCCGTCGTGGCTTCCCTTACGACATCTATCTCTGTTGCAGTCCGCATCGCCTGGCCTTCATTCTGCCAGTCGCCTTCCGATTCTGAGATCCTTATCTTCCTGTCCCTTATGGCGGAGCAGATCGCCGATACTACCTTCCTGTTGCGCCCCTCATCCCCGTAACCGTAGGATATGCCCTTCTCGCCTGCTTCACGGAGCTTTCCTGAGGCATCGGAAAGGATCTCGCACACTGTGTGGCTGTCCGGGTCCACGAATGCGGATATCAGCCCCCCGATACCGTAACCTGGCCACATGTTATGGGGGAGAACTGTGACGGGATGGTCCTGTGTCAAGACTTTGATGCCGTCCGCATAAGCTTCCACTCTGACGTAGCCCTCCAGATCCTCCGATATGTTAGCCAGAAGGTTTCTGTTGATCAGAACCGAATCATTGTCTGCATCAATGACCTCTCCAGGTTTGACATTGTTGAATATGTATTCTGTGCCTTCAAGGAAGGGGGGCTCCGAAGAGACTTTGATCCTGAGATCGCCTATGACCGAGCTGTCGAGGTTCCTTGCGGATATCGAATTGACGACCCTTGCGGTGCTGCGGCACATCGCATAGCCCACCTGCCCGTTTACGTCCGCGCTTACCTCTATTGCACTAATGCTACCTCCCCTCCTGACCTTTCTGGACCCGGGCTCCATCCCGAGAGCCCCTGCGCGGGTCCTTGCAGCATCCCATTCGCTACGCGATTCGTTATGCATTTTTCGTATATTACCATAACGGACTGCTTCAATGATGTATGAAAAACGATGTGCCAAGGCCAGTATTCCTAAGCATCCTGAAAGATGTGCCAGATGCCGGAATGATCCTCTGCCGTCGAAAAGGCTTAAAGGTATCCGTCCCATGAACGGCCGTGCGCTACGAGAAGACCAGAAGGGCCACGTTCCTCAGGCGGCCAAACCGGTTCATAGCCGTGGTCTCCCTTGACGGAGAAGAGGAGATCTGCCATGTCAAGAACACCGGCAGATGCAAAGAGCTGCTGGTTGAGGGTGCGACGGTCATATTGAGCGAGGCAGCTTCCAGTAAAAGGAAAACAAGATACGACATAATCGCCGTGTACAAGGGCGAGAGGCTGATCAACATGGACAGCCAGGTCCTGAACGGCGTATTCTCCGAATCACTTCCCTCCCTGGGTCTTTTCAACGGCATCTCCCTGCTGAAGGGCGAAGCGACATACGGCAACTCAAGATTCGATTTCTACGTGGAGCACGAAGGCGGCAAGGCCTATGTGGAAGTGAAGGGCGTGACCCTGGAAAGGGACCGCGTGGTCTTCTTTCCGGATGCTCCGACCGAAAGAGGCATCAAGCACGTCAGGGAACTTACTGAATGCGTTGAAGAGGGATACGGAGCATATCTGGTCTTCGTTATCCAGATGTCGGATGTGGATCATCTGTCAGCGGAGGGCTCTCTCCATCCAGAATTCTGGACCGCAGTGGAAGAAGCTGCAGTCAAAGGCGTGAAGGTCCTTGCCTACGACTGCTTCGTGGAAGAGGACGGCATCACACTTCGCAGACCCGTCCGCATTCAGCTTCGTTGATGGCCTTCCTTATGCATATCTGGGTCTGTTCCGGCGTACCCGTTGTGTTGACCAGGAACACAGTGCATTTGCCGAAGAACTCCCTGAAGAAATCGGTTCTTATCCCGAGCTTCCTCTCATCCCTGACCAACTGATGCGGGTTGCAGAAATCGTTGCTGACTATGTACTCGAGAGCCTCTTCCAGATCCAGCTTCCTGACTATACGCTCATCATCCCTGTCCCTCTTCAGGAGGATGACGTGCCTCATTGATGTGGTGGCCGTAACGGAATCTATGCCGGTGACCCATCTGATGTTGGCTATGCCCCTGCCCTT
>DAXF01000025.1:6985-14527 GCA_002506255.1 Methanomassiliicoccaceae archaeon UBA367 | reverse complement strand
ATGTTGGCTATGCCCCTGCCCTTGTTGTCGAACTTGGTCGTGCTGACCAGGGGCTTGAACTCCGGCCACACGTCCCCTATGTCCGCATCGATGTAGCAGTTCTTCTCGGAACCCGTGACGAAGGGCCTCCCGGAAGTCAGCCTCACGAAGTACCAGTCATCCGTTATAAGGCGGGAGTCCCCGGTACGCAGAAGGCCCCATGACTGAGTTGTCTTCCCTGTCTTCGAGGGCGCTATGAGCGTTACGCCGACACCGTCCAGGTCTATGGCGGCACCGTGAACGCTGTGTATGGAGTGGGAATCCTCCAGGAGGTCCGCGGCCACGGCAAGGGCTATGCTCTTTATCCATCCGTAATAATCGAAGTTGATCAGGAACACGGTGAATGTGGACCTGTCGTAGAGGACCTCCATATCCCTGCCCTCTTCCCTTACGGAGATTATACGGGCATGGGATTTCACGCTGGTGCTCATGGCGTAGAAGTTATCCACCCACATATCCATGACCTGGTGCTCTTCAGTGTACAGCTTCACGCATATCCCAGATATGTCAGCCTTCCCGGTATGGAACTTACGGCTCTCGTACTTACTCCGCAATACGGCGGTATCCTCAGGCCCGATCTCCTTCACCAAATAACCCATGCATCCCTGATGGCCTAGGCTGCTTAAATCCGCTGTGCCTAATTCTCGTCGGCCAAGGCGCCTTCCCGGATGGCTGTGTCTCTTTCTGTATCGAACTCGACCCAATTGAGGAACATGTTCTCCCGCCCCCATCTCGCCAGGGCCTCCAGCACCGGTACCAGAGACAGCCCCTTCTCGGTTATGGAGTACTCTACCCTTGGCGGCACTTCGGGGTATGCCCTCCTATCCACTATCCCGTCCTTCTCCAGCTCCTTCAATTGCTTCGTGAGCATCCTCGGGGAGACCCCTTCAATGGACTTCACAAGCTGGTTGAATCTCTTCGGGCCCCATTTCGCCAGAATGCACAGTATTGTGCTCTTCCATCTGCCTTCTATTACAGACATGGCAGCATCAACTGCGCAGTCCATTCGGGGATTTTTCTGGCGGGGTTCCATAGGTAACGCACATGATTGTAACTATAATAATGTAACTAAGAAGTAATAAATATAGCTACTTACATAATGTTACTTGGTGTAAGATGACCACAACATTAGTTATTCTGGGCTCTCCCCGCAAGGGAGCGAACTCTGAGACCATCGCTATGGCCATGGTGGAGGAATCGAGGAAGAGGGGCAACACGATCAAAACCTACAGGCTCAACGATCTGAAGAACGCAAGAGGCTGCCAGGGCTGCAACGCATGCAAAACGAAAGGATTCTGCATAACAAAGGACGACCATGCCCAGATATTGGACGATGTGAAGAGCGCCGATTCCATAATAATCGCCAGCCCCACGTACTACGGGGAGGTCTCCGGCCAGCTCAGGCTGTTCATGGACAGACTGTACTGCTTCCTCGACGGCAGCATGAAGTCCACCATGCCGAAGGGCAAGAAGATCGCCATTGCCGTTACATGCATGTCCGGCCTCGAAGGGGCCAAGGGCGTTGCGGACTGGATCGAGAAGATCTGGGCGAAGTACTACGGCCAGGAAATGGTAGGTAAGATAGTTCGCGGTGCCAGCGGCGCACCTACTGATGCGGCAGGCGATGCGGAAGTGATGAAGCAGGCCCAAGCAATAGGCGCGAAGCTCTGAAGCAAATAATATTTTAATCCAACTGCATCCGTCATGGGAAGGACATGACGGATGCGATTTTTTACGCCACGAAATCCGGTGCCACGGAAGGCGCCGCGAAATACATTGCCGGAAAGATCGGTGCGGACATCTTTAACCTTGACAAAGATCACCATGCGGACCCGTCGGAATACGACAGAGTGATACTCGGCAGCGGCGTCTATCTGCATAAGGTGCCGAAGACCGTAACCGATTTCGCCACCAGATATGCGGACCTCATGCCTAATGTGAGCCTTTATCTTGTGTGCGCTTTCAAAGACAAAGAGGGTGACGACCAGCTCGAGAACATATCGAATGCACTGGGTGTTGGTTACAGCGTGTACTTCAACAACCCCCGCAGAATGATGGGGATGGAGGGATCCAAGCTCGAGCTCTTCATCGAGCACCTGAACAATAAGTGATCGCCTCTGCGCTTTCGAAGGCTTGCGTGAACAGAAATGCTTTAGGCATATGACTTCATCCGTCATCCGATAAACATGGCAGACGCGGTCTTCTACTTCACGAAACTGGGTTCGACAGGCAAAACGGCCAAATACATAGCCGAGAGGATAGGCGCGGAGGCTGTGGATCTGAGCAAGGAACCTGATGCGGATCCTTCGAAATACGACAGAGTGATACTCGGCAGCGGCGTCTACGGAGGCAGTCCTTCGAAGAACGTCAGAGAATTCGCGGAGAAGCACAGGGACGCAATGCCGAAGATCAGCCTGTACCTGATTTGCTCTTTCAAGGACAAAAAGGCGGAGGATCAGCTGGAGAAGATCTCCGGGGAGCTCGGGGTCGCCGACAGCATATACTTCAATAAGCCCCGCAAGATGTTCGGTGTAGAGGGGTCCAAACTGGAACTTTACATTGACTCCCTGAAGAAGAACTGATGATCCTTCTGCTTCTGATGGCGGCATGCATATTATTCAATGTGCTTGCAGCCTTGGCTTTCGCATCGGACAGGCGAAGGATCATATGCGGCGAACCGAAGGTTTCTCGGAATATTCTGTTGATAGCTTCCTTTCTCGGCCCGTTCGGAGCCCGTGCGATGATAGGCCGTACCGGATGCAACATCAACAGAAGATGGTTCATTCTTATTTACTTAACAATGACGGTGCAAGCATCTTTGCTGTTCTGGGTCTTCTTCTATTTTTGAATGTTGTACAGTCTCGTCACATCAAGCTCGATGCCCGGACGCCCGAGAAGAGCGACGCGGCTGTCCTCTTTCTCCCTCAGTATCTCCATCCCGAGAGCGGAGCCTATGGCATCCGAGAAATCCTGAACCTCCTTGAAGGAGGGCATGCAGTCCATGGACAGTCGCTGCCTTGAGCCTCCGACGAAGACGTAACCTTTCGGCTCGATCAGGTCCGGGTCCGCGATCCTGTCCAATTCCGCATACTTCTCTGGAGAGTGCATGTTCCATCCCCTTACAAGGGTATGGCGCACCACGGTCCTGGTATCCAGGGAGGGCAGTATCTCCAAGGTTCTCTTTATGCGGTCCCATCCGTCGCTTATCTTCGGGATGCAGACCTTCCTGTAGGTCTCCCTGTCAGGAGCGGCCACCGTCACATACAGCTGCCTCGGAAGTGTGTCCAGCGCCTCCAGATTCTCCGGGTATGTTCCGTTCGTCACAAGGAATGTCATCATCCCCCTGGAATGGCATTCCCTCAGGAATTCGGACAGATATGGATATGTGATCGGCTCCCCGGCCAGAGATATCGCTACCTGGTTGGGGTTCCGTGCCTCCTCGTACATCTCTTTCGTGCATCGGTCATCGCCCTTGAACCCGGTTATCAGCTTCCGCTGCTTCTCTATGAGGGCGTCGAGCATCTCCTTTGGCTCGGCCCACTCCCTGACCTCGAAATCCTTGCCCTGGACCCTCCAGCAGAAAACGCACTGGTGGGAGCACTCGTTTATGGCAGGGGTCATCTGAAGGCAGCGATGGCTCTTTATCCCGTAGAAGTCCTGTTTGTAGCAGGACCTCCCGTGGATCAGGGATTCCTTGAGCCAATGGCACATCTTGACTGCTGAGTGGTCTCTGTATATCCTGTACTGTTGCTTCTCCAGCAGCGCCCTGTACTCCTTATCCATAGAATGACCTCAGAATTGGAACAGGCTCTTCTGGCCTGCCGCCGGCTTCGGTTTCTCCGTCTTCTTCTCCTCTGCCGTCTCGCGAAGGACCTTGCCCTGTGCCTTCGGCGGCTCGGCATCCTTCTTCGCCAACTTCACCATCGGAGAGTCCACGCCTGTGTCCAGAAGGAAGGCTAGTTCCTCCTCCTCCAAGCCGACGTCCCTGAGCATGAAGGCCCTGAGCCCCTGGTCGTTCTTCAGCGTGACTCTTAGGGACGGTAGTACATCCGAGGATATGCGCGCCTTGGATGTATGCAGATACCCGCCCAGCTTCTCGGATATGGTGTTCTTCATGTTCCTGACGCTCTTGCTCCGGGACATCTTCATCAGATACGCGGGGAATCTGAATCTTGATCTGTTGGCGGGGCTGGTGCGCCTGGCATCTGATACACCTGCGGTCATCATATCCGTGGCGTAGGACCAGAATCCGTAGTACTGGCGCCTGTTCACCCTCCCTAGATAGATATCCGCCTTGGAGAGCCTCTCGCATCCCCTTACAAGATCTCCCGTGTCGGTGTACTCGTAAGGCAGGTTCTCCTCCACCCAAAGCAGTATGAAACCGGGCTCCTCATCAATATCGAAGGATGCTTTCCTTGCGGCCATCGGGTCTCCCTTCCTGAACACGGCATACATCAGGTCGTACATGTCCTTCCTTGCCGTCCGCTCAGACAGGTTCCCCATGTCTGCAACGTTCAGGACCTCCTTTCCGGCAGCAACCGACTGCAGATCCCTTACGGCAGCCCTCATATCTCCGCCGGCGTTCTCCGCGATCGCCCTGAGAACAAGATCATCGGTTCTCACGCCCTCGCTTTCCGTGATCGCCCTGAGGGTCTTTGCAATAGTGGATGCTGACGGTTTCTGGAACTTGATCTGCAAGGTATCATTCTTCACAGCGGAGGATTTCCTGCTCAGGTCGTAGAAATCATTGACGATTAGCATAACGGGCTGCTTCGTCTCTTTTATGAGCTCGGATATCGCCGGTATCCCTCCCCTGTCGGCATTTCCGAACAGGTTGTCCGCCTCATCGAGGACTATGAGCTTCATGCCCCCGGTCTTCGCATCCAGGTAGTCCCCCGCATCGTTGAATGTGTTGGAGAGCGAACCTTTCAGTGCAACGGAGCGTATGGCTCCTCCTGTGCGCTGATCGGAGGCATTCATCTCCACAAGTCCCCATCTCATCTCTGAAGCGAGCGCGAGAGCCAGAGTGGTCTTGCCCACACCGGGCGGCCCCATAAGGACAGCCGCTTTCTTCTTGGGCGTCCCGTTGCTCCAGTCCTTCGCCCATTCAAGAAGGTCGGACACCGCCTTCGGATTGCCGACAACACCTCTGACCGTGCTCGGTCTGTACTTCTCGGTCCAATCCTCCGTCATTCTCTCACCATCTCCCGATGCGCATTAAACCTTTTGCCGAAGACTTCTGGAGATCAGCAGATCCAGGAATTGGACAGTGTATATCACCACCGAGGCAACGGCCAGCCACTTCTGATACTCAGAATTGTCCATGTATACCCCGGTCAGATACAGCAGCGCCATGCCACTGAGGGCCAAAGCCAATCCCCTGACCCATCTTCCGAGGAATATGTGCCCCAAACCGAGTATATTGAACATGCCCGGGACCACGGCAAGGATCAGCGCTATGAAGTACCGTTTGTCCTCTGCCGAATTGTATACGGCTACAGTACGGGCGCAGTTGTCACAATAAGGGGCTCCCTTCGCAAGAACTGATTCGCATTTCTCACAGACCGGGTGCTCATATCCGTCCGCCTTCAGGGCGCCGCATCTGGTGCAGAATTCGATGTCACCGTACTCCATACGGCCGCACTCAGAGCATGTCCACGGCATCAGATCACCCCTTCAGTCTCATCCTGTACACCCCTCCGGACACAGATACCTCGATGTCCTCGTCGAAGAGGCGGGAGAGATTTCCGGAAGTGAGAACCCGGTCCTTCGGGCCATCGGCTATCTTACTCCCTTCCTTGAGCATTATCACTCTTTTCACCCCCAAAGGTATGTCCTCCAGTTCATGGGTTATCATCATCACGTTTATCCCGGACGGGATCATTATGTCGAACATCCTTCTGAAACGATCCTTCATGACCACATCCAATCCTGTCATCGGCTCGTCCAGGACAAGCATCCTCGGTTTAGGGGCCAATGCCCTGGCGATCAGGGCCCTCCTCATCTCGCCTAGGGATACAACTCCCACGGAAGCTTCGAGCATATTCTCCAACCCCATGGTCCTGGCCGCGTCCAGCACCCCGGACGCCATGGATTCCGTGACCTTGTGGTTCCTGAAGATCCCCATGCTGCCGAAGTAACCTGACAGCATCACCTCATAGAGCGGCGTATCCGATGGGAATCTGCTCTGCAGATCCATGGAAACTATGCCCATGCTCTTCCTAAGCTCCTCCAGACTCCAATTCTCCATCCCGAATATTCGAATTGAAGCAGGGTTATCCTCATCATAGTATGGGAGCACCTCCCCGCGGATGAGTTTGATGAGAGTTGTCTTCCCGGAGCCGTTCGGCCCTATAACGGCCACATTCTCGTCCGCCTCAACATCCAGATCGATCGAATCGAGAATTCTCCTGCCATCCTTCACAACGGAAACTTTGCGCATCTCCAGGGCTTTCAGCATATTCACCGTGCCGCGTTCATTGCTCTAGTATCTATTAGGTCTTGCGCTCTGTGGCAAAAGATGGTATAATCTATTTATCCACAACACTGATTCCGGGTCATGTCCATTATTCTGGCGTATGACGGCAGGTCCGCAGCGCAGAGAGCCCTGGATTTCGCGATAAACTACGCCGAGATGTCAGGATTGCCGCTTTACATCTATTCTTCCATAGTCTCACGTGATGTGATAGAGCGGGAGGACGAGTTCGCCGAGGTCAAGAAATACATGGGAGAGGCGGAAGCGAAGGCAAAGGATGCGGGCATAGAGGTTCACTCGGTCATAGAGCCGGGACCCGCTGCCGAGAATATACTGGCCGCGGCCTCCAGATTCGGTTGCGACATCATCGTTGTGGGCAGGTCGGACAAGACGATAATCGACAGAGCCGTTCTTGGAAGCGTGTCACAGCATGTGGTGAACCACGCCAAATGTAACGTGGTCCTCGTTCACTGATCCCGGCCGAAGGCCTTCAGTATCGCCAGCAAGACCCTCTCGGGAGGCGGCGGGCAGCCCGGTATGAACAGATCTACGGCCATTGTGTCCTTGATCCCTTTACCGAGGACGTCGCCTTCTACGAATATACCGCCGGATATCGCGCATGTTCCCATGGCCACCACGGCCTTGGGGGCAGGCGTGGCCTCGAAGGTCTCCAACGCAGCCCTGCTCATATTGTTGGTCATAGGGCCCGTAACAAGAAGCATGTCCGCATGCCTGGGAGATGCGACTATCTTGATGCCGAATCTCCCCATGTCGTAGTATGGGTTGGACATGCAGTTCACCTCTACCTCACAGGCATTGCAGGAGCCCGTATCCAACTCCCTTATTGCCATCGAAGGGCCTAGTACCTTCACTTTATCCGCATCCACCGTCCCTTCGGATTCCTTGGGAGGCTTCGACCCGCTGAATACAAGATCTTCACGGCTGAGCGCATACAAAGGTGCGGGAACCTTCACTATCAAAGATCTGGGACAGGAATCAGCGCAATCCATGCAGAATATGCATTTCCC
>DAXF01000025.1:2171-6841 GCA_002506255.1 Methanomassiliicoccaceae archaeon UBA367 | reverse complement strand
TCCATGCAGAATATGCATTTCCCGAGATCTATCGTCCACCCGTCTGACAAAGATATGGCACGGGTGGGGCATATGCGGGCACATTCACCGCAGCTGTCGCATTCCCCGCTTATGAAGGGCATCATCAGAGGTCGGGATCCCATCAGCTCCAGGGATTCCGCAGGACGCTTTGACGACACCAGATTCGACAGGCTCTTCCTTATCACATCATCACCTCACACATCGTTCCCGCTGTAGGACAGCCCGAAGCTCTTGTTTATCAATGGGAAATCTGGGACTATATTGTTCATTACCGCCGTCTCCATGGCCGGCCAGTTGACGAAGGACGGGTCGCGGATATTGTATCTCCATATCTCCCCGTCCCTTATGTCGGCACTGTGCACCAGCTCACCTCTGGGAGATTCAACTATGCCGCAGGAGAACCCGTCCGGGGTCTCGAAATCCGTTCTGATCTCTCCCTCGCTCATATTGTTTATGCACTGAAGTATGAGGCTGACGGACTCGGTTATCTCGTTCACCCTGACCGCGCCCCTGGACATGACATCGCCGTTCTTCCTGCATACAAGATTGAAGGACAGGTCGCCATAAGCATCGTAAGGAATCTCAGACCTGATGTCGGATATTACCCCGCTGGCTCTTGCTATAACACCCACCGTCCCATATTTAAGGGCGCTCTCTTTGCTCAATACGCCGGTGGTCTCCAGGCGGTCCACCTCCGAGGGGGTTTTCCTGATGTAGCTTTCCAACTTCTTCGCCCCGAATCCTGCTCTCATAACGGCGCTCTCCAGTTTCGACAGGTCCTCTCCCGTAAGGTCCTTCCTGACCCCTCCGGGAATGATGTTGCCCATCAATAGCCTGCTGCCGAATATCTCGCGGTTGATTCTCAAGAGATCCTCCCGGACCTCTGAACCGTATGAGGCCGCCACAGAAAGAGCTGTATCGGTGCACAATCCGGCAACAACATCCAGGTGATTTTGCATCCTCTCCATCTCCGAGAGGATGACCCTTATGCGACGCGCCCTCTCCGGTATCTCCGCATTCCCTTCCATGATGTGAGCGCAGGCAAGAGCATGAGCGACGGCGTTGTCTCCGGATATCCTCTCTGCAAGATGGATACGATTACGTGAGACAGGGCCCTCCATCAGCTTCTCGATGCCTTTGTGAGTGTATCCCAAATGGATGCTGAGGTGGATTATGGGCTCCCCTGCCGCGCTGAATCTGAAATGCCCCGGTTCTATGACTCCCGCATGCACAGGGCCAACGGGTATCTCGAAGACTCCGGTCCCCCTTATGGGATTATTGGGTATGGGGATCCTTATCTCATCGCTAATGCTGTAGGACACCTTCTGAAGTGGGTGGCCATCCCCCTTCCTCCAGTATATCGCCGGTACCAAATTTCCGTGGCCTTCCGGATGGATATCATTCATCTCATAGATGGCCCTCTCGAATAGAGAGGCGGCCGGGATCTGAGCGGTAACAGCAGGATATGAATCGATGACGTCAGAGGTTATCCTCATGACCTCTCTGCCCCTGCGGAGCACGACATTGAGCGTCGCTCCCGGAGAAGATTCGGAGGCGAACATGGACATTATCTTCCATCCGTCATCACAATGGGTCTTCACATACTGTGCCAACAGGACCAGGTCGCAGGATGTCGAATCCGTTATGATCATGGCATTCCTCCCGAGAGTATAGCCACTATGCTGTGGAAAACGTTCTCCACGGACTCGGGCATAAAGAGTCCGAAGAATATCGCACCCATCAACAGAATGAATATGGACAGCGCACGTGTGATCGACCCATACTCTGACACTTCCTTACCTGTGCTTCCCGAGAGCATCGGGAATATGCTTTTCGTCAGTCCTGCGAATATTACGACAAGCAGCAGCGCAAGCGCACCGGCCAACAGATACATACCTGAGCTTATGGCTCCGAATATTATGATCAGCTCCCCCATGAAGAGGGGGAAGGGAGGGGCCCCGGCCACAGCCAACGCCCCAGCGGTGCTGGAGAATCCCGTGAATCTCATCTTTCCCGATACGCCTCTTATCTCGGACATCGTTCTGGTCCCGTAGGCCTGGGTTATATTTCCGGAACAGAAGAACATCAGAGGCTTGCTTATCGAATGTGCCAGTATTAAGAATGCCGCGCCGAAAAGCGCGGTGGACGATCCTATCCCCAGGGCTATGGCGATCAATCCCATGTTCTCTACGCTGGAATATGCCAGCATCCTCTTGATGTCCTTGGATATCAGTATGAAGGCGGCGGCAACTATAACGGAAAGGAGACCGAACAACAGTAGCATGGTCTTTGCGAACCCCGGGTTCACGATTTCCGATACGATGTAGAATCTCATTATTCCGTACATCGCGCAATTCAGCAGCACACCCGACATCAGACCGCTGACGGGACTCGGTGCCTGGCTGTGGGCATCCGGCAGCCAGAAGTGCATAGGCGCCAGACCTACCTTGGTACCGAGGCCTATTATGAAGAATATGGCCGCGAACTTCATGAACACGGGGTTCAGATTGACGGCATTGACAACGAGAGACGGCCACTCCAGAGAGGCGTCGCCGGGTATGACTCCGGATGATGCGGCATAGAGCATTGCTATCCCGAAAAGTGCCAGCGTTATACCCACGGAGCAGAGCATGATGTACTTCCATGCAGCCTCCGTGGCATGCTCGTCCTTGTAGAGGCCCACCAGGAATGCGGATATCAGGGTCGTGGCACCGATGCCTATCCACGTCAGAGCCGCGGACCTCACCGCAAATGTCAGCAGCATGGTTGAGATGAACACCAGCAGCGTGAAGTAGAACCTCCTGAGCTCCCTGGAGCTCAGCCTGTGCTCATCCCTCTCCACAGCCAGATAATCTCTGGAATAGAGAACGGCCAAGAAGGATATGACGGCGGTTATCATCAGGAAGAACGCGGACAGCTCGTCCACGTACCATATCCATGTGTCCACAATCTCACCTCTGAGGGGAGGCAGACAGCAATAAACCGCCACCGCAGCGGATGCCAGCGCCCCGACCGTGGCTATTCTGAACAGATTCTTGTTCCCCAGGGGGATCAGGCACAGCAGCCCTGCGATTATGGGAATCAGGATCATGACTGTGACGATCATTCTTCCCTGAGCCTCCTCAGCAATGTGTCATCAACCGAATCGAACGACTTGTTTATCCTGAACGCGAATATGCCGATGATTATCACGGCCATCAGAACATCGAAGAATGCCCCCAGCTCAACTATGAACGGCATCCCGTTGGAAAGGGCTATGGCGCCTAGGAATAGGCCGTTCTCTGCCATGAGCAGTCCGATGACCTCGCTGACTGCTTTGCTGCGGGTCGCCATCATCATTATGCCTATCAGCATTATCGAGAATGACAGAACGAGCGTGTTCCTCTCTGCGGTCGCAAGCGTTGCCACCAGAGGCTCCGATACATAATATGAGAACATTATCAGGGCCGCGGACATCAGCATGGACCCGGGTATCCCGACGGAGAGAACCATCTTGTCATCGACATTTATGCGGGCCATTATGTATTGTAGCAGACGGGGTATTACCAGCACCTTTATCACGAAGGTCATGGCCGCCATGATGTAGATGTGCGGCTCATCCTGAGAATAGGCCACGGTGAACTCGAAGGCGGATAGGAAGAAGGATTGCAGTATGAACAGCCTTATCAGTGGCCGCATCCGTGTGCTGGCCATTGCCAATACGGATGTGAGGAGCATGCATACGGCGAAGATATCGATGAGATTGCTGGTAAGTATTGGGTTCGTATCATCACCTCAGAGCACGTAGAGCGAGATCATCGCCATAAGAGACAGCGCGAAGGACGCGGTCAGCATGTTGGGCATCCTGAAGACCCTCATCTTCGCAACGGTGCTCTCCAGAAGAGCTATGCCGAATGCGATCGCAAGCAGCTTCACAGCCATGACCGCCATCGAAAGACCCAGATCTTGGAATGACATGGTCATGGCGGTACCCCACGGGAAGAACATCGTCCCGAGCAGGACCATGAATATCGTGAGCCTGAGCATGGAGGCGAACTCCATCATTGCCAATCCCTTCCCCGAATACTCGAGCATCATGCCCTCATGGACCATGGTCAGCTCAAGGTGCGTATCGGGATTATCGAAGGGCACTCTTGTGTTCTCAGCCACCATGGTTATCACGAAAGCGGCACCTGCCAGCAGCAGTGCCGGGGATATGGCGACGGCCCCGGCGGAGTTTATCGAGCGGGATATGTCGGTTATATCGAATCCGACACCTGTCATGGCAGACAGTGTCATTATCGAGATCAGCAACGCCGGCTCTATCAGAACGGACATCATAACCTCCCTGCTGCTTCCCATCCCTCCGAATGCGGATCCTCCTTCCAAACCCCCGAGGACCATAGCGAATCTGAACATGGTGAATATGTATACCATGGCTATGACGTCCGCGTAAGGAGCTATCACTCCCGTGTAGATGAAGGGGGTCATGGCCGCCAAAAGCAGCATTGCCGTCATGCAGATGTACGGCACAAGGCGGAAAAGGAAGGAAGCGTTCTCTGACACCACCGATTCCTTCCTCATGAGCTTGCGCAGATCCCTGTAAGGCTGGAAGATGCTGGCACCGACCTTGTGCTGCATAAGGGCCTTGATCTTCCTTATTATCCCGG
>DAXF01000025.1:745-2123 GCA_002506255.1 Methanomassiliicoccaceae archaeon UBA367 | reverse complement strand
CGCAGATCCCTGTAAGGCTGGAAGATGCTGGCACCGACCTTGTGCTGCATAAGGGCCTTGATCTTCCTTATTATCCCGGAGATGAGGGGGGAGATGAGTATCAGCGCAGCAAGCTGGATTATCGCCAGCATTATCTCAAATTGGTTCATAATATCCTCACCGCCAGCAGAACCGCGAGCAGGGTCACGAGTATGTATCCGAAGTACGTCTGAATATTGCCGGTCTGGGTCTTTCCTATTTTTTCCGCGAGTGCGGAGATCGCGTTGCCCAAAGGTTTGTAGAGATATCTTACGAACGGCTCTGTGAATTCGGTGTGGACATTTTTCTTACCACCCTCCTTCGTATCACGGACGACCGTGGTATCCCCGTAGAACGGGTGGAATACCCTGACAAGAGGTTGTGAGAATCCTATCGAGGAGTACTGCATATCCTTTCCCAGGCTCTCCCCGCAACCCCATGTGCGCACCTCCCTCTTCTTCCCAGGCCTTATGACCAGAAGCACGACCACAACAGTCACCACGATGAAGGCGCCCAATACCAGAGGCAACATCTCCCCGGACATGACGCTCCTGTAGCTGGGCGAGGGGGGCACTCCCGTCACGGATATGACGCCGGTCGCAAGAACGTCCATTATGAAAGTTGCGAAGAAACCCATGCCCAGACACAAAAGTGCCAGTATAGCCAATGGAAGGATCGTCCCCTTCTTCATGGCCCTAGGCTCTTTCATGCCCTCGGAACGAGGCCTGCCCAGGAATATGAAACCGTACAGTCTCGCATATGATGCGGCCATCATCATACCGCATATGCCGACCGCCGCCAGAACCAGCGGGATCAGCAGGCTCATTCCCTTTGATTGGAGGTCAGCTCCCATGAGGGACTGGATCATAAGCCACTCGCTCACGAAGCCGTTGGTCGGAGGTATCGCGGCCATGGACAGCACCCCAACGAGAGAAACGGCCGCGAGCATCGGCAGAGCTTTCGCGAGACCTCCCGTCCGCCCTATGTTCTTCTCCCCAGTACAGTCTTCCACCGTGTCGATCGTCATCAACATCAAGGATTTGAAGACGGAGTGGTTGAGCGTGTGCAGGAGGCCCGCAATGAGTACTAATTTGGCGAAGACCGGCGATTCGTTGAGAAAGATCATGCCCAAGGCCATGCATAGCACAACCAGGGCCATGTTCTCCAGGCTGGAGTATGCCATTATCTTCTTGGGCTCCTTCTGTACAAGAGACTCGAGAGCTCCCCAGAGCGCAGTGGCGGCTGCGATACAGATTATCACGAAGGCGATAACGGACATGGACTCCTGGACGCCTATGTACAAAAATATGCTCTTGAATATCACCAGTATCGCGACGTTGGAGCATACGGTGGACAGAAG
>DAXF01000025.1:394-575 GCA_002506255.1 Methanomassiliicoccaceae archaeon UBA367 | reverse complement strand
GTTGCGTAAAGATTCGGCATCCAGGCATGGAAAGGTATAAGACCCAGCTTGGTGCCGAAACCCATCACAATCATCAGAACAAGGGCCATGGACGCCCCGGGGCCCACGGATGCGCTGATCCCGTTCCACTGGGACAGCACGGGGGTTCCGGCGATATAGGCCATGTAGCCGTAGGCGCATA
>DAXF01000025.1:0-164 GCA_002506255.1 Methanomassiliicoccaceae archaeon UBA367 | reverse complement strand
GCACGATCGTTGTTCCCTTTCTTCGACAGCAGGAATGTCACGAGAGTTATCATCTCCCATGATATCAGCAGGACCAAGACACTGTCCGCTGCCATGCATGAGAATACTGCAAGGAACAGAGCGTTCAGCAGCCCGCTGTACCTGCAGCCGGAGTCGGAAGTGGA
>DAXF01000060.1:6706-11276 GCA_002506255.1 Methanomassiliicoccaceae archaeon UBA367 | reverse complement strand
ATCCCTTCCCCTGCACTCATCCCATTCTCGTCTCATATTTTCGCTACAGTGAGCCTGAGTGCATTCAATACCACCGAGAGGGATGACAGGGACATTGCCCCTGCGGCAATCATCGGATTCAGAAGAGGTCCTCCGACCAGGTAGAGGGCCCCGGCAGCTATGGGTATCCCCACCACATTGTAGATGAAAGCCAGGAAGAGGTTCTGCTTAACGTTCCTGATGGTCGCCCGTCCTATCCTGGCTACTGCGGGAACGCTGCGGACGTCGTTGCTCATTATGACCACATCCGCGGACTCCATAGCTATGTCAGTGCCAGATCCGATGGCGATTCCCAGATCGCTCTTCACGAGGGCAGGCGCATCATTTATGCCGTCCCCCACCATGGCCACTTTGCGCCCATTCTCCTGCAGAGCGGAAACGCCCTCCACCTTCTGCCATGGCATCATATGTGCCATCACCTCACCTATGCCTGCCTGGGCAGCTATAGCGCGGGCGGTCGCCTCCCCGTCACCGGTTATCATGACCGATCCGATGCCCATAGATCCGAGGGAGGCTACGGCCTCCTTGCTCGAATCCCTTATCCTGTCCGAGACTGCGATGATCCCCGTCAGGGCACCTTCGGATGCGATATACATGACAGTCTTACCTTCTCCAGAGAGTTTCGAGAATTCCCCCTCTAAGCGGGAGACGTCTATCTTGTTATCATCCATGAGGCTCCTGTTGCCGATAAGGACCTCAGAACCGTCGACGACGGCCCTGAGGCCACTACCCACCAAAGCCTCGAAGGATTCTGGACCGGATACCAGTATACCTTCAGCCTCTGCATACTCGACGACGGCCCTGCCTACAGGATGCTCTGATCCGTATTCGGCGGAGGCTGCGATTCGCAGCATGGAGTTTCCTTCGATCAAGGATACCAAATCGGTGACCACCGGTCTGCCCTCAGTCAATGTGCCAGTCTTATCAAAAACAACAACATCTATTCCTGCTGCGGTCTGGAGGGCCTCAGCGTTCTTGAACAATATTCCCATATCTGCGCCACGGGTGGTCCCCACTATTATTGCCAGAGGCGTCGCCAGTCCTAGTGCGCACGGGCATGCGATAACAAGAACGGATACCAGCACCGTAACGGAGAATTCAAGGCCCTTGCCCGATATGATCCAGATGAGTGCTGAAATCACAGCTATCGATATAACCGAAGGCACGAAGTAACGGACAACTGTGTCAGCGATGCGGGCGATAGGTGCCTTGGTGCTCTGCGCATCCTCCACCATCTCCACTATGTGGGAGAGCACAGTGTCGTCGCCGGTATGCACCACGGAAACTTCCAGACGACCGTTCATGTTCACTGTCCCTTCGTACACGGAGCTGCCCTCTGTCTTGTCCGCCGGGACGCTCTCGCCGGTGAGCATGGACTCGTCCACGGCACTGGTCCCCGAGATCACAGTGCCGTCGGCAGGGAACCTCCCTCCCGGTTTCACCACGATGATATCCCCTACGACAAGACTGGCCTTCGGCACCTCATATTCCTTGCCGTCCACCAGTACGGTGGCTGCGTCAGGGGACAGGGTCATGAGTTTCCTGACAGCATCCCCCACCCTCTTCCTGGACCCGGACTCCAGATAGTTTCCGAAGAGGATCAGGGTGATGATCATCGCAGCGGATTCATAATAGAAGTGGGCGTGAGCCCCCTGGGTGAATACCTGATATGTTATGAATAGGCTGAATATGAAGGAGGCCGATGTTCCCAATGCCACCAGGGAATCCATGTTGGGATTCAGACGTACTATGTTCGTGAATCCGTTGACAAAGAAGCGCCTGCCTGCATACAGGCAGGGGATGCAAAGTGCCAGCTGCAGTATAGCGTGCACTTGGGGGTCGGTCCCTATGAGGAGGTCAAGGTTGAGGCCCAGCATAGGCCCCATTGATATTATGAAAAGAGGTATGGCGAAGACAGCCGAGAGTATCAGGTCGTTGCGCAGGACCCTGACGGCCCGCTCTTCTTTTTCGGAGTCGTCATCCCCAGAGGATATGCCGTAACCCTTTGATTCAACAGCATCGAATATATTCTGAGGTGACAGTTTCTCTGGGTCGTACTCCACCACAGTCCTTCCCGTTGCCAGATTGACGGATATCTCGGAGGCGTCTTCCAGATCTTTAAGTGCCCGCTCTACTGCTGCAGAGCATGCTGCACAGGTCATACCTGTGACCTTGAATGAGATCTTGGCCATATCCTCATTCCGTGACTGAATATCCGGCCCCGGTTATGGCAGCCTTGATCTTCTCCACAGCGTCAGATGTCAGCTTACCTTTTACGACCACGGTTCCCTTGGAGCTGCTGGCCTTACAGGATTTCACACCTTCTATGGAGGACACGGCCTTAACGACCCTGGCCTCGCAATGGCCGCAGGTCATGCCTGCTACCTTCAGGGTTACAGAATCAGAGCTGAACATGTAACAAGGAACGTTTCCGTTCTATTTCAGCATATCATAAGCTTACCGTATCAGGGCGATAGCCATTCCCATCAGGGAGACGATGATAAGCACGGCTCCGAAGGCTGCCCACTTGCGGTCCTTTTGAGATGCCAGAGATGTCGTGGCGGCGATCACCCCTATGAAGGGGGACAGTATGAGGATCAGAACAGCAAGCCACGTCAAACCCTCTCCATAGGAGGACCCCATCTGCTCTGCTATGAGCCCGATGACTGCCAGTATGACACTCAGGATAACGCATAATCTGAGCGTCTTGGCTATGCTCTCTAAGAGGTTCATACGTAACCTCCTGCATGAAGAAGCATCAGGGCCGCAGAGGCCATCAATAGCAAGGAGAAGTACTTCTTGAGCGAGGAAGCATCGATGCGGGCCGATATCCTTGTTCCCGCTTCGGCACCGATGACGGATCCAATGATCAGGAATGCGGCAAGTTCGAGAGGTACCGAACCGTGGATCAGATAGACGACCGCACCGCTGAACGCGGTTATTCCCAGAGAATAGCTGCTGGTTGCGGCCGCTGCCTTGATTGGCATCTTCATGCAGATGTTCATTATGGGGACCTTGATCACCCCGCCTCCAACGCCCGTCATGCTGGATATCATCCCGGCGAACACGGAGCCAACCGTTCCGCCGGCCTTGTGCTCCACATCGTAGCATACGGACTCCCCGCACTTCAGATCGTTGTACTCGAACTCTCCATCCTCATTTTCCAGGGTGTCGTCGCTGCCCCCGTTCTTTATCATCCGGTACGCACTGAAGAACATCACCGCAGAGAACACGGCTATCAGTATCCAATCCTCAAGGTACACGGCGATCATGGCACCGATTATCGCACCTGCGACACCCCCGATCTCGAGCATAAGCCCGATCCTGATATTGGGAACTCCCTTGTTCAGATATATGGCGGAGCCCCAGGAGGATATGGCGATGATGCCAACAAGGCTGAGTGCAGCTGCGGAAACAGGTGTCAGACCGTAGATGATCGTTAGGACAGGGATGAAGATTATGCCCCCTCCTACTCCAAGCAGGGCACCCAATATGCCTGCGACTATCCCCAAGATCACAAGACCGAGAAGGAGCAACGGATCCATTACGGACGCAATAATGATTGTCATATAAACTAATGCGGTGTGGAAAAATAGATTATGTCGCAGAGGATAGAGGTCCCTGTGGTCACAGTATTAGTAAGATATTGCGAGATAGGTCTTAAGAGCGCCCCGGTCAGGAAAAGGTTCGAGGCCAGGCTTAAGGAGAATGTCCTGACCATGCTCGCATACGATAGAGTGGAGGTCCTGGTGTCACAGGCCGGAGCCAGGATGTATCTTGAAACAGAGGACCCGGAGGGAGCTGTCAGAGCTGTCACAAGGGTATTCGGCATTGCGTCCGTATCGGTGGCAGAGCACAGCTCGTCGGCGATGGAGGACATATGCGCAACTGCGGAGATCTATTCCCGGGGAAGGCTTCCGGACGGGAGCTCGTTCGCGGTACGTGCCAGAAGGGAGGGCTCACATCCTTACACCAGCACGGATGTCGGTAGGGAGGCGGGATCTGCGATATACGAGGCCAACAAGAACCGCGGTATAAAGGTGGATCTGACGCGGCCCGAGAAAGAATTCTATGTGGAGGTCAGGGATTCCGGGGCGTTCATATTCGACACATACATCAACGGCCCGGGAGGTCTGCCCTTAGGTACGCAGGGCAAGGTTGTTGCCGATACACGTGACGACCGTGGCCTGCTGTCGGCATGGCTGATGATGAAGAGAGGATGCAAGGCGCTCGTGACAGAGGACTCTGACCTTCTAAGGAACTATGACCCCGGTCTAAGGATCGCGGACATGTCCGAGGCGGAGAAAAGGGATGATGTCATGGGCATTGTTCTGGGATCCTCCGTCGCGGATGACATATCCTTCTCTGCGGAATGCCGTATCCCTGTCTATTTCCCCACGATAGGGATGGACGATACAGAGGTATCGGCCCGTATGGTGTCAGTCGCAGAAGGAAAATTTTGAATAGCCCCGGAAGCCCGGGGCAATAGGTTTGGAAAAAAAGAAGAGGGGGCTTACTTGCCCCTTCTTCC
>DAXF01000060.1:0-6507 GCA_002506255.1 Methanomassiliicoccaceae archaeon UBA367 | reverse complement strand
TCGGCGCCCTTCCCCTTGTTGCGTAGACCGCGGCCTCTCACACCTGCGGAAGTCAGTCCGCGGTAGGGGCGGCCCTTGTGCTTGCTGTAGCAGATCCAGTTGATCTTAGGGTCTGCCTGTATGACGGGGTGGCTCCAGTCGACGAGTATGACCTCGTACCAGATGTACTGCCCGTTCTCCCCTACCCAGTAGGAGTTCAGGACCTCCAGGTTGGGGTATCTTGCCTGTGTTCTCTCCTCGATGACCCTCTGGAAGTTCTTACCGCCGGTCATCTTAAGGATACCCTTTCTCTTGGCTCTCCTTCCGGATTTGATCTGTCTCTTACCGAAGGATCCCTTCTTGACCCTGCCCCTTACGAGGACGTATCCCTGCTTGGCCTTGTAGCCGAGAGCTCTTGCCCTGTCGAGCCTGGTGGGTTTCTCTATGCGGCAGAAGTTCTCCTCCCGCCTCCAGATGATCCTTCTCTGTTTGTTCAGGTCCCCTATATAGGTCTGGGACGGGCTTTTCCACGCATCCGCTATGTAGGAGTACATGCTCTTACCGCGAGGTGCGGGAGCCTTCTCTTCGTTATTGTTGTTCTGGGTTGCCATTAAGCATCACCTATTCCGGATTCACCTTTGTGGGGCACATCTCCGTCGGAATCTAAGTTCCGCATCGTCTTGAATGATGGGCCTATATTTAAAGATACGACATGAAAGACTGTAACAGGTTTTTTAAAATCATAGGCATCTGAGTATTTATGAAATATTGTGTCAGTTGCGGAAGCCAGATGGAGGAGGGATCTGTATTCTGCCCCAATTGCGGTGTGAGAAGTGAAGGTCCCGTCAAAAGCGACAGCAGCGAGATGAACTCTGCGGCCATAGTACTTGGGATAATGGGGATCCTGGTCGGTCTGTTCGTTCCCATAATCGGATTGATACTCGGTGTGATCGGAATTGTGCTGTCCAGTAAAGGGGGTATCGACCATAAGAACACAGGTTTAGTGCTTTCGGCCCTTGCGATATTGGTGTCTGTGGTGAGCTGGATACTCGGTGTGATCCTCCTCATGAGCCTGTACACTTATTGAAAGCCCGATAACGAGGGTCCGTCACTTGTGCATGGTCGTAGCGAGGGCCCCGATTGCCGGCAAGTGCTCAGCGCCGCGGTGCCGGGCAGGAAAGCTGGATATTTATACTTAAATTTCGATTGTGGTATCAATGGCCGAATGCGTTTTTTGCGGGAGCCATGTGCCAGACGGCAGCGATCATTGTCCCAATTGCGGCTCCTCTATGGCCTCGCCCGGAGCCTATCAGGAAAAGCCCGCGGTTCAGAATGAGAATACCGGACCACCGGGATTCGCAAGCCTGGTCTTGGGTGCGATGGGCATTGCAGTAGGTGTGCTATTTCTTCTCGGCTCTTTGCCATTCGACGTCGATCCCTTCGTGTTGAATCTCACCCTCATACTGTGGGGCGTAATTGGATTGGCAATCACTAAGGATAACGGGCCCGCCGCATCCTTTGGCAGGATATTGTGTATGGGCACCATGGTCTTGGGTATCCTGGGCCTTACCGGCTTCTTCGAGATGTAACGTCTGGTCAGAAGAAATCGGATAGTTTGGAGCTCTTCGTCGTTGCCTTCTTCTTGGGCGAAACCTCGAGCTTTTCCTCTTTGCGGGCAGGGGCATCGAATCCGCCGTCGAAGAGGGTGGCTTGCTGGCTTCCCATAAGCAGGTCCTTCTCATCCCATCCGAATACTTCGGTGACACGGGATGCGGTGGATGCAAGCCTCTCGGCATAGTACTTGTAATCGGGCATATGCCCGAACTCCTTGCCGCTTATGTACGGCTCCACTGTCTGCGGCGTAGTTTTCGAATCCGTGACTATCCAAGAGACCTTCATACCAGGTATGAAGTCGTATCCCATCTTCACCATCTTGGCAGCGGCCTGCACATTGGCCATGCTGTCAGGGTTCTGGTATGCGTCAAGGCCCTTGCAAGTTCTGGATATCACGAGGTCGGATGCGGGCACCATGCCGCCCATGACCTTCCTTATCGTCTCCCGGACTATGGCCACGGCCTCCTCGTTCTTTTCCTCTAGGATCTTCTCGAAGAGATCCATCAGAAGGTCTGATTGAAGGTTGAAGGAATCGGATCTCCTTATCTCATACCCTCTTACCAGGAGCTCATCATCCCATTTCGGCCATACCACTCTGCCCACGTATCTTTTCTTCTTGCCATGGGTGAACAGAGGCTCGAGGATCTTCTCGAAGACCAGTGTCTCTTCTTCCTTGGAGAATCGTTCTGCCAGTCCTTTTCCGTATCCTACAGAGCCCTCAAGATCTTCTGCAGGGGACCGGACGAAGATGGAGTCCGTATCTGAGTATATTATCGAGTCGCCCTCTTCCGTCAGGGTGTTGATTATGCTCTTCACGTTGTTCCTGGCGAATGCGGTTATGGAGGATCCGATGCTCTTGTCGGTGAATCTGTAGAAAGATGATGCGAACACGCCGTAGAAGGTGTTCATTAGGATCTTTACAGCTGCCTGCAGACCATCAAGGTAATGCTCCTCTTTCGGATCCTTGGTACCTTTCATCTCTGTTTTTATGCGGTCCCTTTCCTCCATCAGTCCCTTGAGGATCCTGGGGAGCAGACCTGCCCTTCTTTCCTTGGAGAGGTACCTGACTCCGTTGGGGCTCACTATCTCCCCGTCCTTGGAGAGTGTGGTGAAGCAGATGTTCTTCGATATTATGAGGGAAGGATACATCGATTTGAAGTCAAGAACACAGACCCAGTGATACAGCCCCGGCTTGATCGCATGAACGTACCCCCCCTCGATCTGCTCCCCTCTGGTCCTGTTGCCGTTCATGGGGACGCCGATCTTCTCCCTGTCCGCGGCCCTTATGAGTATCGAGTCCACGAGAGTGGATGTTCCAGATGTGAGAACATCATCCACAGGAAGTTTCGACACCGCCGCAAGATCCAGTCCCTTTCTCAGAGTGTCGACTTCCAGCAGTATGCGCAGGGACAGCTCCGCATCCTTGGTGCAGTATTCTATCACACGCTCTCTGTCGTTGGCCCATTCAGTATCCATGTACTTCGGGTCCACATCGATCTTCATCTCACCCAGGACCTGCATGGCAACCGCGTTCAGTGTTTCCTGTTTCGGCCTGAGCTCCCTCTTGGCGGCCCACCATGCATCGACCACCATGCGGCCCTTAACACGCCAGTACCTTCCGCCGATGATACGGGGGGTGCTGCCGTCCCTCCCCCATTTAAGCTCATCCTGCATCTTGTGGACGGTGGCCCTCTCGACTATCTTTTTGATGTCGTAGTTCTCGATGTTGTACCCGGTTATTACGTCCGGGTCCTCTTTTCTTATCAGGTCCGCGAAGCCCTTGATTATGTCCTTCTCGGTTCCGACTATGGGCTCGCAGCCTCTTATGGCACCATTCTCCCAGATCACTGCGCATATGGTGAATATGTAATCGTGGAGGACGCTGTTCTCTATATCAAAGGAGAGGACCCTCAGCCCGGGGTCGAAGGGCTCTATGTTCTCGAAGGACTCCATCCTCAGAATGACATCTGTGAAGTAGTCCTTCTCCACAGTCTCCCCGGTGACCCTTATGCAGGATCCCATGTCCTTGTCGTAGAAGAAGCGGTGGTGGAACGGGATGTCTCCGGCCAGAATACGATACTTCTTCTGTATCCTGGATTTAAAATCAGACATGAGCCAGGGGTAGGTTATGGTGATTCTTATCACGTTGCGTACAGCACCGTCGATGTACAGATTGTCCCCTTCTACGGAAAGAACATCCTTGTCCTTTCTCAGGGATTCGGCCAGACCCGGGTCCGGATCCACTATGAAGAGGTACGGTCTGATGCCGTATGCCAGTACAGTAACGGATCTGCCGTCCCTAGATCTCCCGAAAAGCTCGACCACCGGCTCATTGCCGTCCTGCATGTATGATGCGGTCAATATCCGGAGGTCGAGAGTTTCGCTCATTTGTTAGCCACGATCCTTATCACATCCCCGTCCTGGAGTATGTAATCAGCTCCGACGGTTCTCTTCGTTCTTGCATTGACAGCTCTTATGAACTTATCTCCGAGGTCAGTGTGGACCTTATATGCCATATCCTTGGCGGTGGCCCCTCTCGGTATGAGGAATGCATCCGGGAGCACGCTTCCCGAATGATCTGTGTAGTGCGTCTCGTCCTCCACAGGATAAACAACGATCAGGTCCAGGGTATTGAATGCTGCCTTCTCCAGGCACTCTTGGATGCCGGTGCCGCCGTATCTTTCCATGTTCCTTCTCATGTACTCAAGTGCTTTCTTCTGGGCATCATTGAGCTTCGTCTCATCTTTGATTCTGAAGCTTTTTTCACCCTGCACATAATCTATTATGCCAGCAGCCGCAGCCTTCTTAAGTGCCAGTTCGGTCTCTGCCATAGTGGGCACAGCATCCTTGGCAACAGTCCTGACAAGATCTGCGTTGCCTTGGGGCGCTATATCGGCTTTGTTCATTGCAACTATCAGGGGCTTGGAGGCCTCTCTTATCTTCTTTGAAAGTGCCAGCAGTATATCATCATCCCATTTCATGGGATCCGCCGGAGGTTCTACCTCTTTTACGGCGGACTTGATCTGCACCTCCGTCATCTTAAGTCCGGCAAGTCTCTCGTGAAGGATCTCCTCTGGCTTCGCGCCGGTCATCTTCGCTGTTCTGGCCATTTTGGAGAAACCGCTCTCGAGTATGCTCTTGATCCACATCTCTATCTCCTTGGCCAGGAATACTACGTCTTCTCTGGGGTCATGATCTCCTGGTTTTCCGGGCACGCCTTCGATGTTGGTGGACCCGCTCACATCTATGACATTGATCAGAGCATCCGCCTGTCTAAGGTCATCCAGGAACTGATTCCCAAGGCCCTTGCCCTGCCAAGCATCAGGTACCAGGCCCGCCACGTCCAGTAGTTCCACGGGAATCATCCTGGTGCCGTTTATGCATCCGGAGTTCCGGGGATTGCATTTGACGCCCAGTTCCCCGCAGGGGCAGGGAGCTCTTACGTAGCCGACGCCTCTGTTTGCCGCTATCGTGGTGAAGGGGTAGTTCGCTATCTCTACTGATGCCATGGTCGCAGCGCTGAAGAATGTCGATTTTCCCACGTTGGGCTTGCCCACTATCCCTATCTGCATACTATCATCCGAGAATGGTGTTATTATGTTATATCTTTCCCAAGAGGCAGCGGGATTCACTGAGGAGGCATTTCGTTGGTCGCAGACCCGGCATCGTCTTCGCTGTGCCACAGGCGGAATATGCTGTTCGCCAACTTTGCTATCTCGGAGGGAGTCAGCGTTTCTATGCGCTCGTCCAGGAAGGGTATGTCCTCTTCTAAAACGCCGGAAGGTATCATCCTGGCGGCCTTCAGGGAAGTGGATATCTTCTTTCTCCGGTGGTTGAATGTTATCTCAGTCACCTTCAGGAACGTTCTCTCGTCGAGGACCTCGAAGGGGGCGGGGCGAGGAACGATCTCCACTATGGAGGAATCCACTTTCGGTTTCGGTTTGAATCGGGATGCTGGAACATTCTCGAGTATCCTGCAGTCGGCTCTGTAGAAGAGGTTGACTGTCAGCCTGGAATAATCCCTGCTGCCGACCTCGGCCACCATGCGCTCGGCGAATTCCTTCTGCACCATAACGACGGCCTTTCTGAAATCATGTTCCAGAAGCTTGAATATTATCGGAGTCGAAACGCTGTAAGGAAGATTGCTGACGAAGACATCGAACTTGGGGAAGGGGACCTTCACGGCATCTCCCCGTATCAGCCTTACAGAGGGGTATGTGGCAGCCACGTGATCGGCGAGGGAGGCATCAAGCTCTATGCATGTTACGTCCTTGGACCTGGAAGAAAGCCTGCTGGTAAGGATGCCGAGGCCCGGCCCTACTTCAAGGACACGATCATTCTCAGATATGTCGGCGTAGTCCACCTGCCTCTCGGCCACCCTGTCGTCCGTGAGGAAGTTCTGTCCCTTGCTCTTCTTGGGCGTCACACCGGTCTCGGTGATCAGTCGTCCCGTGTCCTTTCCTTTCATTTGGATATGAAGATATAGCGCCGCCTTTCGTCGTCGGATATCTCCAGCATTATGCGTTCTTTGATGAGCTTCTCGGGAGCCTTCAGGATAGGTACCCTCTTCGTTATGTCCTCGAAGCTTGTGAACTTGCCCTGTCTTCTTTCCTTGAGGAAGTCCTCCAGGGTCTTCTTGCCCATTCCGGGCAGCTCTTCCAGAAGGTGCTTCTTGATGTTGATGGGGCCGGCATCATTGAAGAATTTCACATACCTCGCCTCATTATTCTTCACGAGGTTCTGTACTATGTAATCCAATTCCGTCTGGGCAGTGCCGGTCAGATCCTTGTATGAGACCCGCCTCTTGACGTGGTCTATCTCACTGCGCAGTTTGCCGTCCTTGCCGATGTAGACTCTGTCCTCTATAGCTATCTTGGCGCCTTCCTTTGGTACAAGCTCGAAAAGCTTGAACTC
>DAXF01000039.1 GCA_002506255.1 Methanomassiliicoccaceae archaeon UBA367 | reverse complement strand
CTTACCAACGCCAAGCTGATGGAGTACGGGCTTGAGAACGTACGCAAACAGCATACCCGTCTCGGTACTCCTATCTACGACGCAAGGGAGATCATAATGTCCCCTAACAAGGAGAACGCCAACGTTCCCCACGGCCCCGAAGCCACGAACCTTACCCTTGCGGAGAACATAAAGAAAGAGTTCGCTCTGCTGGAGGTGTTCTCCCCTGACGTAGCGGATGCGCACATGAGCGGACGCATACATGTCCACGACCTCGGTATGGTGGACAGGCCCTACTGCAGCGGTCAGTCCATGGAATACGTCAAGAAGTTCGGTCTGAACCTTCCCAACGCCCTTTCCATAGCCAAGCCCGCCAAGCACCCTGAGGTGCTGATCGAGCAGGTCATAAAGTTCTCTGCTGCCCTTCAGGGCCACTTCGCCGGAGCCATAGGCTGGGATGCATTCAACACATTCCTCGCCCCATACCTGGTCGGCGTAGATGACAAGAGGATGAAGCAGCTCGCCCAGATCTTGGTGTATGAATTCGCTCAGCAGGCTGTCGCACGCGGTGGTCAGTCCATATTCAGCGACATAAACATCTATTGGGAGACCCCAAGCCACTTCGTCGGCGTGCCCGCCATAGGTCCCGGGGGAACCTACACTGGAAAGAACTATGAAGATTACGAGAAGGAGTCACAGGCCTTCGCCAACGCACTGATGGATGTCTACCTCGAAGGGGATGCTATGGGACGCCCATTCTTCTTCCCCAAGCCCGACATACACATAACGGAGAAGTTCTTCAAAACCCCGGGTCATGAGGAGTTCCTCTACAAGATCAGCAAGCTCGCGGCCACCATGGGCAACTCGTACTTCGTGTTCGACCGCGGAGAGACCGCAAGGATCTCCGAGTGCTGCCGTCTGGCGATCAACCTTGATGCCACAGACCTCGAATTGGTCAAAGAGCCCTGGAAGATGAGGTTCACGGCGATGCAGAACATCACCCTAAACCTGCCCAGGATAGCGTACAAGGCTGAGCACGACGACTCCAAACTGTTCTCCGAGATAACGGAGCTGCTTGAGAAGTCCGTAAAGGCCCACATGCAGAAGAAGGAGTTCCTGAAGCAGCTGATGGACATGGGCAACCACGGCCCCCTCTCCCTGCTCTCCATGAATCTGGACGGGGACCCCTACTACATGATAGAGAACTCCAGGTTCCTGGTAGGTGTCCTCGGGCTGAACGAGATGGTCCAGTATCACACCGGCCAGGAGATGCACGAATCCAAGGAGGCCCTCAAGTTCGGTCTGAAGGTCACGGCCTACATGAAGAAGGAGTGCGACAGACTGGCGGCCGAGCATGGTGTCAAGCTGCCTCTAGAGCAAACCCCTGCCGAGTCCACTGCCTACAGATTCGCGAAGCTGGACCTGAAAGAGTATCCGGAACAGGCAGGAAAGGTCGTGAAGGGCAACAAGGAGACCAATAACGTCTACTACACCAATTCCACGTACCTGAACGTCGGAGCGGATGTTAGCCCCATAGATCGCGTCAAAATCGAAGGGATGTTCCACCCCCTCATAGAAGCGGGGGCCCTGACCCACATATGGCTCGGAGAATCCAGGCCTACACCAGAGAGCGTAGCGGCCTTCGTGGTCAAGACGTTCCGCAACACACAGAACACTCAGATAGCCTTCAGCCCCGAGTTTACCTCTTGTCTCGACTGCGGACAAACGTCGAGGGGCCTGACCGAGACCTGCAGCAAGTGCGGATCCGGCAACATAGAGGGCATCACCCGTGTGACCGGGTTCTTCTCCAAAATATCCGGATGGAACAAGGGGAAGATAGGGGAGCTCAGGGACAGGACCAAGGGTCAGTGCTTCTGACGAAACTCTTTTGCATCCCATAAACCATTTTGCCCCCTCACCCGGGGCATTTCCCTTTTCACACAATAATTTAATACGCTACGACATAACGCCGGACGAAGGTGCACATGGATCTAGCTTACATCATACTGATCATCCTGGTCGCCATCTACGTTCCTCTTTACTTCTATGTCAGGAAGAGCGACAGGATGCATGTCAAGGGCATAGTGCCCTACGGCCCCACCATAATGATAAAGACGAAGTGGGGACTGGATCTCATGGACCGTCTCTCCAGACATAAGAGGTTCTGGAACGCCTTCGGCCTTATCTCGAAGATCATAGCTCTGTTCCTCATGGCCATCATCGTCGTTGTCATGGCCATAAATATGCTCCTCATACCCAGCGCGATAGGGCGCAGCGGTATCGGAATAGAGTATGCTCTGGCGATACCTGGGCTGAATCCCATGCTTCCTCTCGTTTACGGCGTGATAGGCCTCGTGGTCGCCATGGTTGTGCACGAGCTGGCCCACGGGATACAGACCAGGGCCAACGGGATGAGGGTCAAATCCTCCGGGCTGCTGTATGCGGTGGTACCGGTGGGCGCTTTCGTCGAGCCGGATGATGAGGATGTGGGCAAAGCTGACCGCAAGGCCCGCATGGACCTCTATGCTGCAGGGATAGCCACTAACTTCATAGTCGCCGCGCTGTGCTTCCTGCTCATGGTCGGGGCCATGTCCGGAGGACTCTCCTCCGAATACGGCGACAATCCTGCGATATCCAGCATAGAAGGGGGCACATTCGCCTACGACTCAGGGATACCTGCCGGAGCCATTATCACGCACATTGACGGGAACCCCATTGTCACAATGGGGGGTTTCCGCGATGCGGTCGATGCATACGGCGTTTATGACGTCACGTACATCTACGAGGATAGCGGAGGTACGGTAAATATCCCCTTAGGCGTGCGCATAGCCCACGTCTCCTCGGGAACACCGGCCTCTAACGCCGGAGTGACTGACGGCATGTATCTGATGGCCATGATGGCCGAGGGCGGAGACTGGGTGGAATTCGGCAATACATACGATTTCATGGACTTCATGGGAATCACGATGCCCGGGGATGTATGCTACCTCAGAGTAACGGAAACAGCGGAAGGCAGCATCCCTGTCGAGACACAGGTCACCCTGGGCAGCAATAACGGGATCGGGTTCCTCGGCGTGTCAGTGAACACATCTGGATTCATGTTCACCACTCCCAACGAGAATCTTGCCACGGCAATGAATCCTGTTCACGGGGCCACAAGCATATCGGAAGGGGCCATGTCTGCTCTTTCCTTCATAGGGGCGCCTCTGAGCGGCTATGCCCCCATACCGGCTAGCACACAATGGTGGTACGACACGGACGTGCTCCCCCCGGAGGTGTTCTGGGTTCTGATGAGCGTCCTGTTCTGGATATTCTGGCTCAATCTTGTGCTGGGACTGTCCAATGCTCTACCTGCGATACCTTTTGACGGAGGCTTCCTATTCATGGGCGGCCTGGATTTCATACTGGAGAAGACAGGCATGCCCTCCGAGAGAAGAGAGCGCTATGCAAGAGCGGTGACGGGCGTGACGACCTGGATCGTATTCCTTGGACTTATGCTCGTGATGATGGTAATCATATTATGATTATGTCGTCGGAATCCAAGCCGATTATCCTCTCAGCCCACCTCAGCTTCTTGGCCTTGACGACGGGATCGGACCCCTCCTTAGCCACCGGGGACGAGAGATCGAAGCCTGCAAGGTATATCATCGATGCTCCGAAGTGCCTCGCGATGCATACGGCACGATCGCCGTCTGTGAACCCACCGTAATTGACCACGGGACCGAAGGGACCGGACTGCGCGGTCAGAACGACAGGGCCCCGGAAATCCTTGGCGTGCTCCATTATCCTGTCGGCATTATCGCCGTGGGCATGGATGAATGTAAGCGCCCCCCTCGACGAAGCTTCCTTCTGACTGCGAATATCCCCGTCGAGGTCTGTGACGATAACGTCCGGATATATCCTCGCTTTCACAAGAAGAGCCGTCGCATCCCCTGCGGAGATGAGCGTTCCCGGGAAACTGTCCCGAGAGAGATGGCCATCATACGCCGGTCCGAAGACCGTCACCTCTCTTTTGAAGAACAGGGAGGTCTCATCTTCATCGATGAGGTCCGCATTCGCCATGATCGCGGCGAGAAGCCGGGCGGATGCCTCATCCTCGAGCCTGGAATATCCGAAATCGACCAGGATCCCGGAGTATAGCTTCTCCCAATCATCTTGCCGCATTCTCGGCGGTCTCCTCTTCCTCAGCAACGGCGCCAGGAAGGTTCCTGAAAGAGACCTGCAGAAGACTGGCGATGATGGTGAAGAACAATCCCAGAGTTATCTCTATGGCCACTACGATATCATCCACGGCCCCGTAACCCAGATAGTTCCTCATGAAGTCCAGCACCCCTTGTATTATCAGCGCCAGGCCGAAAACCGTGATGGTGCCTATCATGAACGAACGGGATACCTTCTTCTCGTTGATGTAACCGTTCAATACAACGCCAAGATCCGCCAGGAAAACACCGAATACTATTGGCCACAGGGCATTCGATACGAATATCAGAATAAGATAGACCAAATTGTTATCCACGATCGATTTTATAGAATTGGCACCAAGGAATATTCCTATCAGGAACATGGATACGGAAAGAAGCGAGAACGTAGCCGCTATGTTGCCTGAACTTATGTGGGCGGTCCAATTGCCCACTTTGTCCAATAACCTGTCCACCATCGAATACGCATACAGCAGAACGGTCACTCCCACAACGAGAGCGGCTATCGGGGTCGTCAGATCGTACAGGAATATCTGATTTCCCACATAGATCTCATAGACCGGGACCGCAAGATAGATCATTGCTATGAGACTGATGAAATACCCTATGGGTGCCAGGAATCTCCTCCTCTTCTGAGGGTCCCGGATCATCTTGCTAACTATGTAGAAAGAGCCCTCCAATCCCGGGGACTGCTTGACATACACCCTCCTGACAGAATCTATCGGTATGCGGGAAGATACGATGGGATAAACGTACTCATCCTCTGCTCCGTCCCCCACCAGTATCGCCCTGTCGGGCTTTACCTTCTCTATGACCTCTTCCAGCTCATCGACTATGGCCGCGTCGGACCTAGGTCCCACCCTCTGATCGCCGCAGATCAGGGCTATCTCCACGTTGCGGTCCTTCTCCAGATCGTTGTATATGTTGATGGCCGCAAACAGGGCATTGACATCAGAGTCCTCCGGGTCTGAAACGCCCAGGCTCATGGATGCTCTCAAAGCTGCCTCTATACCTATGGCAGGCGTCTGAACTCCGCCCTTCATTCCGAAGTCGTTGTCTCTGTCGACAACGAGGATCAGGGTCTTCTTCACACAACCGAATCTGTTTGAGTGTATTATATCCTTTACATTTTCCCGCTCATAACCTCGACAAAGGTTTTTCAGATAGGGGGGTCTATGAGGGCGTATGCGCATCAGATGGCATGGACACTCCTGTTTCGAGATAAGCGACGGGAAGACCACTATCGTCACCGACCCCCACGACGGCAGGTCCTTGGGGATAAGGCCTCCGTCCGTCAGTGCGGATATAGTGCTGATCTCTCACGACCACTACGACCACAGTGCCTCCAGGGTTGTGAACGGGAACTTCAAGATATTCCAATCCCGAATCGGAAGGTTCGAGTCCAGGGGATTGCAGTTCAACGGCATAGAGACCTACCATGACGCCGCAAAGGGAACCCAGCGCGGCCTAAACACCATGTACAAGTTCCAGATGGACGGCATAACGGTCTGCCACTGCGGAGACCTGGGTGCCGTGCCTTCCCCCCGGACCCTGAATTCTATATCCGGCGTGGACATACTCTTCGTTCCCACTGGAGGCATCTATACGATGGAGAGCAAGGAGATCGAGGAATTCATAAGGACCGTGGGCCCGGGCGTTACCGTCCCCATGCATTACAGGGTGGGCGGTCTGACGGTTCCCGTCAGAGACATCGATTATTTCTTGGATATGGTGACTGAGGAATCCGTAAGATACGTGGGTAACTGCGTTGACGTGACCCAAGACGAGCTCCCGGAATACAAGGAATGCTGGGTCTTCGACCGTTAGTAAAGCTTCAGGGCCTCCTCCAGCCTCCCCATCTCGATGGGTGTGGAGGTATCGCCTATCAACGCGCCTTTGGAATTAGCTATCACGCACGGTGCGATGAGCCTGCTGCCGTGGTTCAGCGTGGTCTTGTAAGGCTCCACTCTCAGAACATCGGAGATAAGGGCCATGTCCTCTTCGGAAGCCCCCATGTGAACCGCGATGCCTTTGTTTGTCACGCGGCATGCTGCGCCCGGCGTCTCTATGCCCGCTATGGCGGACCTGACGCATTCCACCCCCAGAGTCCCCTCTATGGATCTGATGGATGAGTCGCTGATGTTCGGGTTGACTATTGCGCCGTAATCGTTGGCTAAAATATTATTCCCTGCGGCGTTTAGCCTGTCGTCCAAAGCCATAACAGGTAAGAAACGGCGCATCGCCTCCAGCTCATGCTCTTCAGCAAGACCGGAGACGACGGCGCCGTTGGAGTTCATTACGGTAAGTGATCCGATAAGATACGATCCGGCCACGGTCATCCTGGTGCATTCAACGTTCAGGGCTTCTTCTACATCCCTTACGAACTGATCATCGCAGTTAGCAGCTGCAAATGCGAAGCTCTCGTTCGCCGCCGC
>DAXF01000083.1:5076-9167 GCA_002506255.1 Methanomassiliicoccaceae archaeon UBA367 | reverse complement strand
AAATCAGGGGGTAAACGTGAAAATAAGCCAATAGAGAAGCGTCAAAGCAGGACAGGGGACGCTGTTCGGAAGACCGGAACGCCTGCGAGAAGCATTATGAAGAAAAAGAAGCAGGAGAAGAAGCCTGCGATCAGGCTCACACCCACTGAAGTGGTTAAGAGCATGAATACCAAAGGAGGTAAGAAATGAGCTTTTGGAACCGGGAGCGCTCATTGAGCGATCAGATGAAGATGAACAAGATCGAGAGGGATAAGATCCGCAACGCCAAGGAACAGGCCAAGGTTGACCGGATGAATGCCCAGACCCGTATGAGAGAGAAGAACGGCGGTGCCTCGGTGCAGCTGAAGTTCGCAGAGATCAAATCTCCAAAGAAAAAAAAGGTTGTGAAAAGAAAGAAGGGCTGCAAGAAATAGAAGGAAGAAGAATGATCTCTGAAAGAAGGAAGAATCGAATCGCCAAAGAACAGAGCAAGAGGGCAAAGAGGCAGCTCCGCCATAATGATGGAAGATTCAAAGCCGAGCGAAAGGGCCAAAAGTTCGCAGATCTAAAGAGCAAAAAGGGACATAGTGACGGAATTGTAACCATCGAGTACGAGAAGAGAAAGGTGGATGTCGGGGGAAAGGATTACTACATCCCTGTGGACGACAGTGGCCACGTTCCGAGAACGGCTCTCGCAGCAAGATTGCAGCACATAACCGAAGGGAACAGAAAGGGCATAAGAAGGAACGTAATCAGAGATCTGAATTCTGATGCGCAGACAGTTGTCAAGGGAGATAAACTCACTCCGGAAGAAGTAGCGGAATGGTGGGCGCATCCGAACGAAAGCGACATCGAAGGAATCGATACAACAAAAGATTGGGCCAGTCTCAAAGGGTACTCACAGAAGAAATACAACTCAGCCAAGAGCATAGTTCTTCTGAATGTCGGAAAAAAGGAAGATGCTGCAATAAGGAAGGTGCTGATGGACAATTTCACAAAAAGTGAATTGGACAAGATGGCATCAGACGAGGGGGTAACCGTCCTGATCGAGAATATTGGAGATGCAGGATCTTACGACCCGCTAAACAAGACGATACGTCTAAGTCCGAACCATTCAAGATCAGACAGCACGATCACACATGAATTTACGCACCATCTTCGTCTTAAGGATAATAAACGAAAAGGGGAAGTCACGAGATCTCGGATTGAAAGATCAATATCCGGCGAAAATAGGAATCTGGAAGAAGCTGCTACTACTGCAGAGACGTTAACACGCCTAACGCCGTATAAAAAAGTGGATAATATTGGTTACCACGGAGCCATGGTCGGTTGGGATGAAAAACTAGGGCACGAGCTTGTGAATAAAGACAGGAAGACATTCGTCGGAAATGCTGAGTATGGGAGCAAAGGACTCCGCGGCAAACGTGCCGTTGATGCTGTGGAAAAGAAATTCGATGAGTCGGAAATATCCAAGTTGAAAATGAGGTATTCAACAGAAAGCGCAAAGATGACGCTTGATAGGCACAGAAACAGCACTAAAAAATAGTATTATATAATATGAACATAATTGTTCAATATGGATGACAAATCAACGCAGCTCAGAACAGAGTTCAAGGAGCAGCGATACAAGATGGCGATGTGCATATACAAGCTTCAAAAGGATGCGGGAATGAGTTTTCGTGAAGCAAGGATCGCGATGATGGATCGTGGAGAGACACCCCTGGGCATCTCAAAAGAATTCGAAATGACACAAGATGCACTCAGAATGGCTTCTCTCAGGTCGGAAAGGAAGCTTCGCAAAACTGGAAAGACACTGGAAGAGTTCTGCGGTGAGGATCTGCCGGAATATGTGATATATTACTGAATAGTGCTTCGATTTCCAGTTTTCCGGTCAATCGTTCGTGTTCTTGATCCATCGGATAGGGGATGTTCTCATAAACCCTCTTTCCTTGGCGATTACGGGCATAACTGCTTCAGACATGTTGGGATATGGACTTGGTCGTGTTTTTCGCTTCTTGGGGGGTCTGTGGACACGAAGTTTTAGGTCTGCATCGGAAATTTGGAAGCTCTGCGCAAATGAGGGGGAATGATGCGTAATGTGCTGCCGAATTACGGCAATTGACGTATTTTCACATGAGGATCCTGCGGAGATCTCCGGAGAAGATACGACGGACGACGTCTTCCAGAGATTACGAAATTCGTGGGAGCTCCCTGCGGATTCCGTAATGAGATTTCACCCGTCGTTTGTTGCCGACCAGTAGAAGAATAATACTTCGGTGGACGTTTCTTATACCAGTCCATAATTGAAACCAGCAGATGAAACATGTCAAGTGCGATCAAAAATTCCCCATTTACATCTAGAATCGTTAGTACTATTCGCATGGCTTGATATATTATATAAAAGTCCATGCGGTTGAATATCTGCTTGTGATGTATAAAGAGTTTTGAAAAGTTAAACCGATTTTCGGTGTATTCGGTTACCTCTCCCCATTTTGCTTATATTTTCTGACGTTTTAAAGTTCCTTTAAGGAACTTTAACCATGGGAGTGCTCAAAGTAATCGTGTATGCTGTAGCCGCTATCGGTGCCATTGTCCTGATCGCAGCTGCCGCATCCTATCTCGGCTATTGGGTATGGTGGGCATTGTGAGCAAGGTCGGGCGATCCTGCTCCCGGCGATCTACATAGCCGGTGCGTTGTATGCAGCTGCATCACTTCTCCGTCTCGTCATGGATCTGGGGTGGATAGTGTGAGTTCACTGATCACTTTGGCCAAAGGCATGCTGACCTTCTCGGCGGCGATCTTCATAGGTCTCTCGGTAGTGACTCTCATCGGAGTGGTCCTGATCATCCTCAACGTAGGGGTAGTATGATCGGACGAGTTCTGTCAATGATCGCGCTGCATATCGGGGTCATACTGATAGCTGCGGCGGTCCTGTGGCAGACGTGGCATCTTATCGACTGGACCATGACTTTGTATGAGGCCTCCGGGGACGGATCTGTTTCTTCGTACCTCAGGCATCATGCGTACACGTATGTGGAGTGGTTCTTCGGGAGGGATTTCGGCTGGACTTTGCCGGAGTAAGATTAATCAGATCTCGACGGCAACCTCGTTACGCTTGCTCCAAGGAATGACCTCTGCACCGCTGGACTCGGTTATTGATGTCAGCTCCCTCAGGACAGAGTCCTTTATCTTGTTATCATTGAAGACTGCAACGAAACGCGCATCTCTGGACTTGGTCACGTCTGTCATGGGCATGATCACCTTCGTGGCCAGTGACTGCTTGTCCGGATTGGAGAGGGTCTGAATGGCTGTGAATGGCTCTTTGAAGCTCTTCCCGGGAATCAAGAAATCTATGCGATGGGATACTCCGCTTCTGCCCTCTATTTTTGCGTGCCTGGTTCCGCGCACTTTCTTTGAATCCAACCACTCAGATACATCCTCCAGGAAGTAGCCCAGGGTTCTGCCCTGGGCCGTCGAGTGCAGGCCGCCGATCTCCAACATCGCTAATATGAAGTCGTTTTTCTTGGATGGAAAATCCTCGGCTGCTGCGTCTGCCTGAAGTACGCCTTTATTCAGCCCGATGTTATAGGATCTCAATATCTCATTTATGGCTTCGGATCTTTTCGCAGAATTCGGATTGACCCCGGAATGCAGAAGGTCTGTAAGGGCATAGCCATCGTCCGATATGCGGTATCTGTCTCCGACCCTGCGTATGTAGAGCTGCAGGCCGTCATTATGGCGATCCAGTATGGGTGTGTTTATCTCAACCCAATCTTTGTCTATCTCTTTCAAGATAGTCCGGTCGCGCATCCACTTCCAATAGTCGTCAACCAGCCCCTGTACCTCACTTTTGGCGGTCATCTTCTTTCTCTTTTCTCGATATAGTGTTGGTGGTCTTTTATTTCTTCTATGACTTTAATGTGATCTATGTTACACCAATCCTCAAATTGTTTAAACGTCAGCATGCGGTCGTTCAGATCTGTGAATGTGTTTTCAGGTACAGGATAGGCCCATCTGTCACCGTATCCGTGACGATAAACATGAAAGTGGGACTCTCCGGGTTTGAATTCGTGTTCTGAATACGAATCCGGCGATCCGGACTCGGCGGATC
>DAXF01000083.1:0-4935 GCA_002506255.1 Methanomassiliicoccaceae archaeon UBA367 | reverse complement strand
GATCCGGACTCGGCGGATCTGGGATTCTTATGCCATCCTCCGTTCACCTCAAGTCTTACAAGAGGCACGTAGGTTCTGGCACGGCATTGAAGTTTATATTTCAATGTTATGCCGCTCCGGCCATAATCCAGGGAGAATTGCTCCCTGCCATCCAAGGACTGCAATTTGCATACAAATGAGTTCAAACCCAAACCATATTCTCTCTCTTCGGCCTGGATCTTTCGGACCTTGAGCAGTTGGTCGGCAACCTCATCCGACATTTCCTTTGACAATTCCTCTGATTCCGTCAAAGCTACCTCTCCTTGCTTCCGATCTCGATCATAGACCTAACACTCCCGAGAAACCGACGGCGGCCAATGCGAACAGTGCAACCATAATCAGGATCGCACCCGGACGTCTCGTAATGAGGGATGCGATCAATGCCACGATACCGGCTGCCGTCACGCCGATCGACACGGTGTTGTCCTCAACCCACTCCACCACTTCATCTGTGAACGAGGGGCCGGGAGGTGTCACTGTTTCGGTGTAGAGTGCATAGACGGTTATGTCCTCGGTCACGATCTCGTCCGCGTCGTAGGCTTCTGTGTGATCCTCATCGAGATAGAACGCGGTCGTTCCGCCGGTCGTGAATTCATAGACGTCGCTGAGTGCGCCGCCTTCCTCGATCGTGTACGTCTCAGGACCTTCGGCGGAGATCACAGTCACAGTATAGGTGATGATCTCCCATACGGCATAGAGAGTCGCATCTGCCGCCGGTACGGTGTATGAGGTCAGTGCAGTTCCGCCGACTGTCTCGGACCACCCGCCGAAGGAATGTCTCGCCTTGGCCAGGTCCCCGACTCCGGGCAGCGTGACCTCTGTGCCGTAATTCTGTATGATCGGCGCCGCTGTTCCTGTCCCGCCGTTGGCATTGAAGGATATTGTATACTGGTTGATCGTCCATATGGCATAGAGGGTCATGTCCTCTGCGGGCATGGGGAATGTCGCGCCTGCGGAGTATGGAGTCCCTGTCCCATCGGCAGCGGTATTCCAACCGGTCTGAGTGTGTCCGGTCTTGGTGAACTCGTATGCCGGGACGGTTACGGTCTCGCCGAAATTCTTCTCGATGTCGTCCTCGGACCCGATACCGTCATTGCCGTTGAAGGTCACGGTGTAGATGTTGATCGCGACGGTCGGGGTGTAGAATATGTCCCCGGTCACCGAGACCACCGTCAATGGATTATCTGTTATTGAGTCGGCCCACATGACGAAGCTGTATCCTGTATCAATCAGGGCCTCCATTTCCAGCTTCTGCCCGTGGCTTACGGTGAAGGGTGCAGAATAGACGGTCCATCCTGGCGCATCGTCTATCTTGTACCAGAATCCGGTCATGCCCGTCGGGGCCGTCAGGGTCACGATGTACTCATTGATCTCCCAGACCGCGTACAGGGTAACATCATCTACGAGGACGTGAGAGGTTATCAGGTCCCCGCCGTCGGTGAGGGACCAACCCCTGAAGGTGTGTCCCGTCTTGGTCGTGCTGTCCAGACCGGGGAGGGTGACATTGGTGTTGTACTCATCTGTCACATCGTCAACAGCAGATCCTCCGCCTGTGCTGAAGGTTATAATATACTCATTCTCCGCGGTCCACTTGGCGTATAGAGTGAGATCCTTGCGAACCTTGGATGAGAAGTCGTATTCAATCTTACGATCCTCATCAGTAAACCATCCTCTGAAGGTGTAGCCTTCCCTCACAGGATCCTCGGGCTGAGTTACAGTCTGGGATACCCAGTTCTCGTCATAAGGAACGGACACCGGGTCAATGGAGATCCCGTCACCGACGAAGGTTACTGTGGGAGGCCCCATGACTCTCACTATGGAGCTCATGCTGTCAGAGGAGCCGCCTTCAAAGGAGTTGTAGACGGTCTGGGTGAGAACGTAGTCCACACCTTTAACATGAGGGTACTGGTGTACCGGATTCCATACATCTCCGCCGTTGGCGGCAAGTATGGCCTCGTACTCAGGAGTACCCTGGTCCCTGGAGTCAAGCGCCGGTGATCCGTCTCTGAACTCCCATCTCACATCCTCTGCATTGGTGGCTGTGGAGAAGATCTGGACATTCCAGAACCACACCACATCAACAGGCAGCTCGGGCTCGGTAGCCTCGCTCTCCTCCATGAAGGAGACCATCCCCGCCGCAGCGGAGACGGTCATCAGCAGGGAAATGGCAAAGGTGAAGGTCTTAATTTTCATAATATAACCACATTAGTTCACAGAACGCCCCTTCTGCGGAGCGTCGCTACAATTTGTTTCGGGCTCTGGCGCATTCCCGGTCAATACATCATTGGCCGCCGCCAATTTTTTAGCTACTCTGTATCCTAGATCCGTAAGCTCCGCGAAGTTGGTCTTGTACGGCCTATTTACCTTTGACAGTTCTATTAATCCTGCTTGTTCTAGCAGGGCCATCAATTTTTCTAACGTCGGGTAGTTGCTAACGACCTGTCTTAAGTCTTGAAATTTGGTTTTCTCATTACAATAATACAAATACAGCAGAACGGGGACCGAATACCTTTCCGATAATACTGTTTGTAGTTCCACGGCGTAATATGTAAGTAATAAGTTATATCGAATTGTTAGGTAGTTCAGACGTAGAACGTATTATATACTAAGTAGTACGTCTGAAATACAAAGTGATTTCATGAAGGCTATTACTTGTAAACCTGTGATCGACAGTAATCGCATCTCTCTTTCCAAAGAAGTGCGCGAAATTCTGAATGTAAAACGGGGCGATTTCATCCAATTTATCGAGGCAGGAGACGGCGGGGTTCTCCTCTACAAAGTAGATGCTCCGACCGCGCCGGCATAGAGGGAGAATGAGAGAATGACCGACAACACCACGAGAAGGAATCTAATCGCTTATCGGATCTCCGAGGACGGCTCCTATGGGCCGATGAATGTGAGAGATGATCTGGCCGCATTACAGAATGCTGTTCGGGCCGAATACATAGACATCGTAGGCCGATGCATCGGGCCGGAGCGCCGCAGCTATGCCATCGTCTGTGATGACGTGGGAGGTCTGAACGGGAGGGATGTTACAGCGATACACCGTAACAACCCGGTGTTAGCTGGGGATCTCCTTGTTCTTCGCAACGGCGGAGAAGGGGATCTAGAGTCCCTTACCGACGATGACCTGGACTACATCTCGTGCTCTATGAAGAAGATCTGGTCGTACACAGATCATGTTGTTGTACGCTCTGTTCTGGAGTTGGTATGATGCCGAAATATCTGGTTGGTTTCAATATTCCTCTTCATTTTGACATCGAGGTGGAAGAGATTGACGATCCGGAGGCAGTCTGATGGCTCGCATAACCGATGATGATCTGCGCGCAGTCGCACTGATCCTGATAAGCGGGGATGTCAAGCCCAGGTCTCAGGCTGAAGCGGCAGAGATCTTAGACGTCTCTGTGGACCGTATTCGCCGTATCCAGAGATTGCTGGTGAAGGAAGAGATCCTGACTCCGCATTACGTTACGATCTACATCTGCGGCCACAGTAAGGGCCCGGAGTGGTCCAAGCTCTTCCCGGAAGATTCTGAGTATGGTATGGCCTTTTGCAAACGTGAGGATCCTCTTTGGGGGTATATCTGATGAGGAACGCGTGCAGGATATGCGCATGCCCTCCCGGATGCGCAATGGACGGATGCGCCATAACTGATGTAGTCGACAAAGCGACACTCCAGGGTTCCGCTTACATAGGGGACGATTTCCGGATAACGCAGGAGGAGACGTACACGCGTCTCCTGGACTATTGTGAAAGAGAAGGTTTTCCTGTAGATGGCTGGCGACGCACAGGCTCTGTACCAAACAATCCGCTACAGATCTATGACCGCATTGATGATGCGGGGAAACGCGTCAATCATGCATATGTCTCTGGTTTTAAAATAAAGGTCTACGAGGACACATACTGCGGTCATCTGGTCATATCGGAGGGATGGTTGTGAGCGATGCTCCCATAGTGCTATGGTGGGATGAGAAGACGCCTCTCGATCTCCGTATACTCGCATTCCTGCGAAAGGTCGGTATGGCCTCTGAGGAGCTCCTCAGCGAGAAGCTGAATCTATCGACAAGGGCCTGCAGGGACCTCTGCTTGGATCTTGCCAAGAGCGGGATACTAACGTACCGGCAGAGGGAGTACACCGTAATGTGGGGCCTTATCTCGGAGGCAAACGCATGATCAGAGACGCGATCCTCCTGCCTTTTGAAAGGACAAGAGCCGCGAAGGTCATGACAGGCGCGATAGCCCATATGCTGCGCAAAGAGCCCATTGACGGCCTTTGGAGAAGCCCGGACCTCGGCAGCAAGACAAGGGACCTCTCCTGGACGGATACCACACCGATACGCACGGTGGCCGCATCTGAGGGGGTGGTCCTGTGAGGATTGATTTCACTGTGCCGGATGCAATAGATAACATACGCAAAGGAAAGAAGACCTCTACCATGAGAAAATACACCTGGGAGAAATGGTTCATCCACCAAACCTCCATGGGTTGGAATGAGAGGCTGCAGCTCAATTGGGTAGGAGACGGGGAGCCGCGCATGATAGCGGAGATACCACATAACGGATGGTCCTCTGAGCTCACAAGCATAAAGAATATCGTCCGCTCCGGAGGCCTTGAAGAGCTGGTAAGATCCGAGGGATTCGATAGCTCCGAGCAGATGTTTCGCTACTTCAAAGAGCTCTACGGTACTCGCTATGATAAGGCACCGATGATACGCACAACATGGGAGGTTCCGAGATGATCTCCCAACTAACGCTGACAGAGCGGTTTTGCTCTTCAGGGAAATCTCTTACCGCAGGTCCACATAACCTCACGACTGACATTGCCTGCGGGATCACGCTGATTGGACCCTATGCATCCCATTCACTGCACAGGTCCTTTCAGACGCTGCCGGGGGTT
>DAXF01000052.1 GCA_002506255.1 Methanomassiliicoccaceae archaeon UBA367 | reverse complement strand
TATGTATATCGGATTATTGGCGGCCATTAGATGATATCCGCCTACTTGCCTGGATCTGGAGGTGTTGATGCATATCGTATCGTCATTAAGATTCATGGATCTGGCACATTCCATTATCTCTGAGATGGTCTCTAGAGTTATGGCCGTAGCGCACACTTTCACATCAGAGTTATGTTCGAATATCTTTGACAGCACTTCATGCAATTTTCCGGATGTTCCGCCTATGAACGCATGGGTTGGAGCAGGAAGGCCCTCCAGGTCATGCGGGGCGTCACCTCTTATAATCTTTAGATTAGGAGTTCTGAACGCCTTCTTATTGTATTCTATGATGTCAGCGGCGATTTCGTTCTTCTCAATCGCATAAACCATTCCATCAGTTGCGGCTAATGCACACTCTATTGATACCGATCCTGTGCCTGCGCCTATGTCGTATACGATGGAATCTTCTCCAATGCAGAGCTTGGACATCGCAATCGCCCTTACTTCGCTTTTAGTCATCGGAGCTTCTCCCCTTATAAATTCTGCGTCCGCAATTCCCATCCTCTGTTGTCTTGGGAAAGGGTTCAGAATAAGGGCACAGGAAAGATCACTGAACTCATTGTCCTTGAGTTCAGAAGGACAGCCTCTGAGGATGATCTCGTCCGCAGATCCCAGATTAGATCCTATTATCACCTCCACATGATCCATGCCGTATTCTGTTAGTTGTGCTAGCATACTCTCGACACCTCTACTCCCTGTGAGAAGAGTGAATACTTTCTTATTGCGGTCGGCATGTCCGATTACGTTCGCTTCTCTGCCGTGAGCGCTTATCATCTTCACGTCGTTCCAAGACATACCGATTTTCGAGCAAAGATAGACCGGAGAGGATATTCCGGAAATCATCTCAATCTCGAATACATCCCTGTTCGCCTTTTCGTAAAGAGATTTAGCACCGCTGAAGAATCCGACATCTCCCGAGAAAAGAACAGCTATGTTGCGATATTCTGTGTGAAATTCCAAATATTCCAGAATCTTGTCTGCCTCATATTCTCTAAGCTTTGGTTTTCCCGAAACACCGTGGATGTCTAGTATTCTTTTGGCTCCAACCACCAGATCTGCCATTCGGATAGCTTCTGAAGCCTCACTGGTCATATGCATTGCCCCCATACCTATGCCGACAGCTGTGATCTTTCTCTTCATGGGTTTGAGCTCCAATGTGCTTTCAAGGAGCCTTACGACATCGCCGTAGTTCATGCCCTCTTCCTTTTCTGGCGGGCGTCCAATTAAAATTACCTTAGTACCCGCTGCCTTAGCAGCCTCAAGCTTCTCCTCGAAGCCCCCTTCAAGGCCGGAGTCCTTTGTAACTAAATATGATGCGGCGATCTGCCTCAAAAGTGCCAAATTAAACTCTTTAGAATAGGGGCCCTGCATGCATACGAGGTTCTCTCCTCTGAATCCGAGCTCTGCACATTTTACGGCTACCTCTGGAAGAGAAAGCACTCTGGCGACCACTCTGTTTCTGTATCCGTCTATTCGGGCATACTTTTCCAACTCTTTGCTGCCTGTAGTTACCAATATTCTTCCTTCCGTTCCGTTCAGGAAATCGACAGCGGAGTCTATATCAGGGAAGCTGAGGCATTCTTCAGATTCTGCACCTTCCGGTCGTAGCAGTCTTATATATTCTGCACCTTCCGAATCGCAGGCATCCTTTATCTTGCGGGTTATATTCACTGCATACGGATGTGTAGCATCCACCACGGTCCTGTATCCTGAGCGTATGAGCTTGTTTATCCCGTCGTCACCCAGCCTCTCAGAGGACGCTTCCGCTTTTCGTATCAGGCTCATCCCATATTCGGTAGAGGTCCTGGCCATGACGTCCACTCCTGAATCAGCCAAATAGTCGGCCAGGAGTCTACCTTCTGTCGTGCCAGCAAATACAAGTATCTTCTTTCCCGTCATGAGTCCTCTGTCCTCAATATATATTCGTCAAGAGCCAAAGCCACAGTGACGCCGTCATTTGAAGTCTTTCTGAGGATCAGCTTCCCTTTATGGGAGGCAGCGACAGCAGCCCTCTCGCATACGCAGTCGACACCTGTCACAGATTCCACAAACGTAGATCTTGAGAACTCCCCTTCAGTTGAATTCAATTCCTCAGCTGAGAAGAATACGGCGGGCACGCCCAGATCCTCAGCCGCCTCCAGAAGTCCCTTCTCATCCTTCTTCATATTTATGCTGGCCAAGGACCTTATGCTTTTCTTTGATAAGGAATTCGATCTCAATATGCCGTTTATTTCATACATTATTCTCTCTTTGGGCACACCTTCCCTGCAGCCGATGCCCATTACTAAGCATTTGGGGGTCAGAACCAAAGTTTCTTTGTACGGTTTGCGGTCCGTGCGGTATGTGACGCATACACCTATATCTCCCGAATCAGAGATGATCATCCCGTCCGGTATCCTCCCTTCGATCCTGAATTCGGAGAACAGGCTGACGGGTTTGTTATCGAGTATGGCGGATGAAACGAATTTAGCGATTTTCATACTCCCGATATGCATGTTGCGGTTAGTAGCGAAAGAGTCGATCGAGATCTTCCCATTGATATCTGTCGCCGTCGTTACTACAGGAACTGCGCCTATGGCCTTTGCGATCCTCTGCGCAAGCCGGTTGCCTCCGCCTATGTGTCCTGACAGAAGAGGTATCGAGAACAAACCCATCTCATCTACGACGACAACTGCAGGGTCGGTAACCTTGCTTTTGACATAAGGTGCTATCGTTCTGACGGCTATTCCCATCGCGCCGACGAATATGATGGCATCAGCACTCTTGAATGCGAGGCCTCCCCACTCTTTGTGTGAAATCTCTATCTGTTCCGATCCTTCGTGCTCCGCACGGGTTTTGCAGTAAAGGTGGCATTTCTCATCACTCAGAGCATCCCTTATCTTAAGAGCTAGTTTACACCCCTTTGCCGATGATGATAAGAACCATATTTTCAATCAGATTCCTCCAGATATGTCTGCCACTATTCGGCCCGCATTCTCAGTAAGGCCGATCCTTCCGTAAGCGGAGGAGAATATTGCGGCACCTATTCTCGTTCTGGCTGAAGCCCTGTTGCGAAGATTGAAGTCTATATTTTTGATCAAAATACTGACGGTCCCGTCCATGAGTCCAGTCGATTCCAGGACAGAGAGTGCATCATCGGTTGTAACGCAATCCAATACTTCTCTTGCGGTTTGTGCATTGCACCCCGATTGTATGGCCGCGGCGGCTATTATTTCCATCCGGCAGTCGCCGTTCCTGGAGTGAGTATCCATAATTCCTCCTGCCACCTTTACCAATTTCCCTAGATTACCGACAATCAATATGCCGTCGAAGCCCAGGGCGCAGGCGTAGTCCACCGCTTCTCCTATGAAATTGCTGCACATTACAGCTACAGTCTTATCGATATCCAGTTCGTTCAGGTAGCTCATTCCATAGTTGCCTGGAACCAGCAAGGCGTTTCTCTTTCCCTCTGCATATATGACACTGAGCTCTGCTTTTACCGTTTCTACGATGGCCCTGTTGCTCATGGGTTCCACGATACCACTCGTTCCAAGAACAGATATGCCGCCCTCTATTCCAAGGCGGGGGTTGAAAGTCCTATTGGCCACACCCGCCCCTCCTGGAATGATTATTTCAATATCGATCCCGCCTGTGTGGTCGAAAGTGTCGCATATTTCCTTTGCCGAGGCATATATCATCGAACGGGGCACACTGTTTATTGCTGCTGCCCCTATCGGTTGATCCAATCCCCTCTTGGTAATCTTACCGACGCCCTCTCCTCCATCTATGACGAAAGCGCCATCATTTCTTTTGCTCACTTTCGAAAAAATCAGCAGTCCGTCGGTAGCATCAATGTCGTCGCCACCGTCCTTCCTTACGGCACAGGATGCCTTTTCTGCGCTTATCAGAGGGGATTCTATCTCTAAGATCAACTTCTTGCCCCCAGGTGTAATCAATTCGGTTTTCGATGGGAATGTACCAGATAGCAATGCAGTGACTGCAGCCTTTGTCGCTGCGGCGGCACATGTGCCTGTGGTATAGCCGCATCTAAGCTGTTTGCCCCGGGAATACACATTTCCTGCTCCGTCACTTCCTGAGTACATGTCTTTCTCCGATCGGACTTATGAGCCCGCTATTGTTTCCTATATATGCCAAGTTATATTATTTGGTATTGGATGATACCTCCAATGAATAATGTGAAGGGAAAGCTCATAGGAATCAGTGTCGGGCCCGGAGATCCGGAACTTATGACACTCAAAGCCAAAAGGATGATCGAATCTTCAAGCATAATCGCTTATCCGGTTAAGGAGGAAGGAGAGGTAAGCCTTGCTCTCCAGATAGTTACATCTGCTGTGGATATCAAGGGAAAGAGAATCTTAGAGCTTGTTTTCCCTATGAATCCAGACCATATCGCAAGGAAAGCTGGGAGAAGGCATGCAATCGATACCCTCTGCAGCGTGCTGGCAGAGGGACAGGATGTTTGTCTGGTAACCTTAGGGGATGCGGGCGTGTTTAGTACCTATATGCGGATAGATCTCAGTGTGTCTGAGCGTGGGTACAAGACCTGTCAGATACCAGGAGTCACATCATTCTGTGCCGGAGCTGCTAAAGCGAGGGTACCTCTCGTAATGGGCGAAGAGGGCTTGGCTATAATCGATTCTGCGAAGAACGATATCTCCCTTAGGAAAGCATTCGACGATTTTGAGAACATTGTTGTGATGAAGGCCTTTGATTCGATATCAACAATACTGGATATGATGAAGGAAAGAAATATACCGTCTGATCGAGGAGTGGTTGTCAGCAACATAGGGATGGAGGATGAGTATGTTGGAATAATGGATCCAGACAGAGAATACGGTTACTTCACTACAGTAATAATCAACAAGAAAAAGAGGTGGACGGCATGATATCATTTATTGGTGCGGGCCCCGGAGACCCAGAGCTCATAACGCTGAAAGGAAGAAGATTAATAGATTCGGCGGACGTGATAATCTACGCTGGATCGTTGGTGAACCCAGCTGTCTTAAAGAGTGCTAAGGAAACCGCCGAGATACACAACAGTGCATACATGAACCTGGACGAGGTCATAGATGTGATGCGCGCCGCAGAGGGAAAGGGGCTGAAGGTCGTGCGTGTGCACACTGGAGACCCGTCCATTTATGGTGCTATAAGAGAGCAGATAGACAGACTTAAGGATCTGGGTATTGAGTATGAAGTTATACCAGGAGTGAGCTCATTTCTAGCTACAGCTGCCGCTCTGAATATGGAATACACACTGCCAGATGTCAGTCAGACCGTCATACTCACAAGGATGGAGGGCAGAACGCCGATGCCCGAAAAAGAGAAGTTAAGGGATCTGGCGAGTCATAACGCAACCATGATCATCTTCCTAAGTGTTGGTTTCATGGACGAGATGGTAAAAGAGCTGACCGAGGGAGGCTATAGGCTTGATACTCCTGTTGCTGTAGTCTATAAAGCTTCATGGCCTGAGCAGAAGATCGTACGCGGGACTTTGAAGGATATAGCCAGAAAGGTTAAGGGTGCCGAGATAGACAGGACAGCGCTTACTCTTGTCGGCGACTTTTTGGGTGATGAGTACAGTCTTTCTAAGTTATATGATAAGAGCTTCACGACTGGATTTAGGAGTGGGATAGAATGAAAGGCAGGCTGACGGTTGTCGGTTTCGGTCCGGGCGGAAGGGAGGATATGACCATCCGAGCTGATAGAGCGATATCTAATGCAGACATCGTGACGGGATACATTACTTATGTGAATCTGATAAAGAACTATTATCCAGGAAAGACGTTCAAATCCACTGGGATGAGGAGCGAGGTAGAGAGATGTAGGCTCGCGATACAGGACACTTTGGCAGGGAAGAGTGTGGTCATGGTTTGCAGCGGAGATTCCGGGATATATGGTATGGCCGGGCTGATTTATCAGCTTGTGGAGAGCATGGATGCGAAAATAGACATAGATGTTGTGCCAGGAGTGACCGCCGCTTCTGCAGCCGCAGCGATTCTCGGAGCGCCGCTCATGCATGATTTGTCTTTGATCAGTCTTTCAGATTATCTTACTCCTTTGGATCTTATAATGAAAAGAGTGGACAAGGCTGCTGAGAGCGACATGATAATCTGTTTGTACAATCCGAAGAGCGATCAGCGAGATTATTTGGGTGAAGCTGTGGAAATAATGATGAGGCATCGTTCTCCGGATACTGTGGTAGGCATAGTGAGGGAAGCGGGAAGGAAAGACCAGAGCAAGAGGATCACGAGTCTCGGTAAGCTTGCAGAAGAGGATGTAGATATGCTGTGCGTGGTCATCGTTGGGAATTCGAAGACCTATGTCTCTGATGGGAAGATGATAACGCCTAGAGGATATGAGGTGTAACGATATGATTGAGATGATCAAGCCAATGGACATAGAGAAGAAGAGCATGGAGATAATAGAATCTAATCTTAATGGAAGGGAATGGTCCGAGCCCGAGTTCTCTGTTGTCAAGAGATGCATACACACCTCTGCTGATTTTGATTATGCCGATAATCTCAGATTCTCTAAAGGAGCGGCAGAGAAAGGGATGAATGCTCTCCGTAATGGTGCCCACATAGTTACGGACACATCCATGGCAGCTGCTGGAATAAATAAGAGGGTGCTGGAGAGGTATGGGGGCAAGGTGCATTGTTTCATAGGGGATCTGGATGTGGCCGAGAAAGCTAAAACGTCCGGTTGGACAAGGTCCGCAGTTTCTATGGATAAGGCATCAGAACTCGACGTTTCGGTTATTTTTGCGATAGGTAATGCTCCAACGGCCCTGATAAGGTTGAAAGAACTTATTGATGAAGGGAAAATAAAGCCTGAGCTGGTAATCGGTGTGCCTGTGGGTTTTGTCAACGTTATTGAATCCAAGGAGATGATCACAGAGACGGACATACCATACATAGTTGCTGTGGGCAGGAAAGGAGGCAGCAATATAGCCGCCGCCATCTGTAATGCGCTCCTATACTATGGTGTGGAAAGGTCTCCCTGATTTTTTGATAAGTGGGTTTAAATCTTTCTTTTTACCACTAAATAATAGTCTAAAAGGAATACTGTTGTACAGAAAGCTACCATAACGCAGAATGACCACCATGGGAACTCCGTTCCTAGGGCGGCCGCTCTTATGCAGGAGCTTGAGTGTGTAAGAGGTAGAAGATAGAGCAATGCCTGGAATACACTTGGTAGCGTACTGACTGCGAAGAATGTGCCGCACAGGAATGACATGGGCAGTATGACCAGGCTGTTAAATGTGGCCATTGACTGATGGGACTTGGCTAAAAGGGCCGCGGCCTCTCCAAGGAGGGAGAAGGAGAAGCACGATATTAACAGAGACATTACGAACAGCAGATTTACGAACAGATTCGGTGTGAGGAACATTCCAATCACAAAGATAAGGCTGCAGCTTATGAGGCTCCGGATTATACCGAGTATCGATTTGCCGACCACTATCGCAGAGGGTCGGAGGGGACACATCATCATCTCGTCAAAGCTTCTGTAGTAAAGTCTCTGTACGTTCATCCTAGTGGATGTAGATGAGAAAGAAGACGTCATCGATGAAAGAGCCACTATGCCGGGGATAACGAATGCTATGTATGTTTCGGGATCGTCGCTGTTGACAGCCAATACGAAAGCCACCAGATATAGCAAGGGGCTCATGAGGCTGGAGATCATTATGTTGAGTGTGTTGCGCCTCATGAATCGCAGGTCTGCCCATGATACATAGTACACCTCTCTTAGGAACTCCAGCAAATCATTCGCCCCCTACGGTGGTACCGGTAAGCTCCACAAAACAATCCTCCAGGCTTGTTCTTCTGATTACGACCCTTTCCTGGCCCGTAAGCGTGGCTGCGTACGCATTAGCTGAATCTCTGTCTTTGAAGTAATTATATTCTGTCTTCCCGGAATTGTTGAAATGCTCGACGGCCACTTTTCCTATGCGGTCAGTCAGCTCTTGTGGTGTGCCCAAAGCTATTATTTTTCCATTATTGATTATACCGACTCTGTGGCACAGGGCTTCAGCCTCCTCGATATAATGTGTTGTTAAGAATGTTGTCGTGCCGTCCATATTTAGTTTTTTTATAAGGTCCCAAAGCATTCTTCTAGCTTGTATATCTAGACCGGCTGTTGGCTCGTCCAGGAATAATATCTTTGGATTGTGCAACAATGCACAGACTATGGAAACTCGTTTCTTCCAACCGCCCGAAAGGCTGTTGACCATGTAGTCCGTATACTCTTCGAGTCCGACATATCGTACCAGCTCATCTATCCTGTTGTGCCTCTCAGATTTTGGGATCTTGTGATACATCGTGTGCTGCATCATATTCTCCCACACAGTAAGGTCCTTGTCCAAACTGATGTGCTGCTGTATGACTCCCATTCTTCTCTTCGCTTGGTTGGGGTGCTCTCTTATGTCGTACCCGTCCACTTTCACCAAGCCTTCGTCAAAGTCTGTAAGGGTGCTCAATACTCTTACAGTCGTGGTCTTCCCAGCACCATTAGGGCCCAGAAAGGCGAATATTTCGCCGTTGTACACATCAAGGTCTAAACCGTCAACTGCCACTTTGTTGCCGAATCTTTTTACTAATCCTCTGACTTCGATAACCTTTTCCATGTTCTCTCTGTCCTTTTAAATGCTTGTGGACTAAAGGTCCATCAATCCCTCTCCGTCATCAAAGGAGTGCACGAACGACCCTCTAGGTCTGTTCACAATCTCTGCTGATACGTTGTATACGTCCTTGATCATCTTCTCAGTGATGACTTCGTTCTTAGGTCCGAAGTCATACTTTTTACCATCTTTTATAACTAGTACCTTGTCTGAATAATTGAGTGCCAGATTAAGATCGTGCAGAGCCACTACGAGGCACGCATTCTTCTTTTTTATTATGTCCCTCATAATTCTCATGGTATCCAGCTGATTTCTGAGATCGAAGGCGCTTGTGGGCTCATCGAAGATATAGAACTCTGGATCCTGTGCCAAAGATCTGGCTATTATCACCCTCTGCATTTGTCCGCCGGACAGCTCGTTGACATAACGACCCACATGATCCTCAAGCTTCATCGTTACTATCGCTTTCACGGCCATATTTATGTCTTCGTTGGAATAGGACCATTCCATATAGGGACGCCTGCCCATTATGACCGTATCATATACGGACGAGAATCCTGCGTAAACGAAATTCTGGGGAACATAGCTGACGGTTTTTGCTAGTTCCTTTCTGTCATATTTCATTATGTCCCTATTATCTAAAGTTACATTTCCAGAAACAGGCTTCATTACTCCGCATAGGGTTTTTATCAGTGTTGATTTTCCACACCCATTAGGCCCTACTATAGATACCAGCTCCCCAGATTCTGCTGAGAAGGATATGTTCTCTATCACAGGACAGCCCCCGTATCCTTGAACTATGTTGTCCACATTCATCCTCACAGCATTTTCCCCCAGTTTTTGCGTGATATCATCCAAAGGAAGAAAATCCCGCCTATCACGTACATGATTATTCCTACAGGCAACTCTGATGGTCTTATGATCACTCTGGCGACCGTATCTGAGATTAATAGGATCAGGGAGCCCATTAGAGCAGATGCGGGGAGTATGTATCTGTAATCGTTCCCTATGATCATCCTGCACATGTGGGGTGCCATTAGTCCGATGAAACCGATTACTCCTGTGAATGCGATGCACGCACTTGTAACTAGCGTGCTGACTATCAGACCGTTCACACGCATCTTCTTAACGTTTATGCCCAGATTGTTAGCAACATCGTCGCCGGAGGACATGGCGTTTATGTCCAGTGTAAGATATTCCAGATATAGGATGCATGCAATGACTACAGGTATCAGAATAAGGACGGCACCCCATGTCGCATTCCACATGCCGCCCATGATCCAGAGAGTTATTTCTCGAAGTGCGTCTTCGTTTGATATGTATTTTGAGAAGGATATGCCGGCTTGGAAGAGGTAACTTATAACAACTCCCGCTAAGATGACGGTGGATCTGGAAGTGTACTCTTTCCGTGTAAGTGCCAGTACAACAATTATACTACACAGTCCGAAAAGGAAAGACATGAGTATTACGATCAAATCGCTGAAATAGAATGTAATCGCACCAGAGCTTACTTTGGTATAGAAGATCGGGCCGAATATGGAGGATCCGAAGACTATTGCCATGGCCGCGCCGAATGATGCGGCTGTGGAAACGCCCAGAGTGAAGGGGCTGACCATAGGGTTCCTCAGAAGCCCCTGCATAATCGTTCCGGCGGCGGCCAAGGCCGTTCCTGTCAATAATACCAGGAATACCCTCGGCATTCTCCCGTTTATTATTATGTCTGCATAGTAAGGTCTGGAAGGCCCCTCGAATACATTCGGTAGTATAGCATGTAGAATTGACTTCAATGTATCTGCTGTGGAAATGTGGACGGACCCTATGCTTAGGGAAATGACAGAAAGCGCCAACAAACTGATTGCCAGGGCGGATATGAAAAGGATCTTCTTTCGCGTGTTAGCAAAGAATACCATTCGTAGGCGTTCTTTGTCGTGCGTCTCCTTCAATATTATTTTCAAATCCTCAGCGGCGTTCCCCATCCGTTCATCTCCGAAAAAAATATTTGAGAAAGGGTTTAGTTCATTCCACGGCAGGGAACTGTTGCATCAAACCCTCAGAGGAGAAATTGAATCCAAATTCGGTATTGAACCTCTCCACCAGTGCAGATGGGTCTTCGGTTAGGTCGAGTCCGTATGCTTCTCCTATGCAGACGTACCCTACGAATATCATTGCACCCGATGCTATTCTTGTGTCCAGTGTGTAGACGTTACGGTCCAATATGGGATTCAGCGTATTCCATGATCCTAGGCTGCTGAGGCTTAGTAATTTTGCATACGAAGCTTCGGCGCCGGCGTCCAAGGTTCTGATGAACACATAGTCAAGCCCTTCGTTCATGTCATAATCCACTATCGCATCATATGATATGCTGGCAGTCTGCTTGGTTGCTGGCTTGAATCCTCCCAGATCCCGAATCATGTTATGTCCCCCTATCTGCTCCACGATCATGCTGAGCTGGGCTGTTTCGGTGTAGAAAGGGTCGCCTCTGCTGCTGGCCATCTGGAAAAGAAAGGACGGGTCCCAAGAAGGATCCGTGACTTTTTTCTCGGCAGCTTTCTCCAGAACCGTATTCACTGTTTCATAGTACATGTTTTTATATCTCTCTGCGGCAACCACTTGTTCGTTTTTGGATCCGAACAGTTTTACCAGAAGATCCACGTCATTCAGCATGGTCTCTCCGAAACATTCCACCGTTATCGTGGTTATACCGAGAGCCTCCAGAGCCTCTGTGTTTTTGACTCCCATGCTAGTTGGAGATAAGATGTACTTGACGTTCGCTTCCAGCATCTTCTCCCCATTCATTGCATCATTCTTTCCAAAATCGATCATTCCGGGGTAGTATCCGGCTATGTCCTTGGTCAACACCAGGGAATCCATGCCTATGACTTTGTCCTTCAGGCCAAGTATTTGTAAGAAAATAGGTATGTTCGAATTCACGACAGCGACTCTTTCCAGTGGCTCTTTGAGTTTTATCTCTTTTCCGGCATCATCTGTGACGACTATGGCGTAAGATTCGTCGGAGTCATTCTGATCCATGAAAAGTAAGGCACCGCCGATAGTTGCTGCTGCGATTACCAGTACAGACAGTACAGCAAGATATTTGGTGTTCATTTCTCGTAACCTCAGCTGGATGATACATCCAATGCTTGTGTTATAATACTTTCTAGAATTCTTTGTCACAATTCTCATTAAATTTGTTCGGATGTAGACATGTTATCTGAATGATCTATGTTTTCGATGGGCATGGTTCGGGAAGCACAAAGGAGATATTGTCATTGTTGTTCGTTTGTGATGGTGCAATTGAGATGATGTAAGGTTGAGAAAAAAATCATCTATTGTTTTGTAATCGCGATTCGTGTGCTCTTTTCCGGAGCACAATTATCTCGAACTCTGTCAGGAAAATATGATGATGCAGACGAATTTTCAGAATGTGACGAGGGAGGATATGAGTGCGGACGCCGGGATTCGAACCCGAGTTCTAACCTTGGCAAGGTCAAGTGATAACCAGCTACACTACGTCCGCAGTAGAGACGGGGATAATATCGTCTCATATAAACTTTATCTAACTCTAGGTGACTGGCAGCCGTGTCAGATAGATATTTAAAAGATGTCCATCTATCATTGGTCGCATAAGAGCGATGTCTGGGTCAGTCCCAGGCAGGAGATTTATCATGATCAGCGATTTCATCGAGATAGGCGTCAAAGAAGACGTTGCAAAGGCGATAGCAGAGATGGGTTGGGACAGTCCGACCCCCATACAGAGAGAGTCGATACCTGCTGGCATAGAGGGAATGGATATGTTCGCCCAGGCTCAGACAGGAACGGGCAAGACCGGGGCCTTCGGCTCCATAATCCTGGGAAGGATAGAGGCCGGAGGCAGGATCCCGAGGGCGATAATACTCACGCCCACCAGAGAGCTGGCCAATCAGGTCTCTGAGGAAATGGGCAAGATGGCCAAATATTCCGGGCACGAGGTCGTTGCCATATACGGAGGAGCGTCCATCGAAGGTCAGATCTCCAGGTTGGAGAAGGGCACCGACATAGTGGCCGGAACTCCCGGAAGAGTCAGGGACATGATCGACCGCAGAGCTCTGAATCTCGCAGACATAAGGATATTGGTCCTGGACGAGGCGGACAGGATGCTGGACATGGGCTTCATCGAGGATATCGAGTATATAATGAAGACCATGCCCGCAGAGAGGCAGATGCTTCTGTTCTCGGCGACGATGCCCGAAGGCGTCAAGAGGCTCGCCTATGACTATATGCCGAAGCCCAAGGAGATATTGGTATCCAAGGACGAGGTGGTTCTGGATCTGACCAAGCAGTATTACATAAGCGTGGGCAGGAGGAACAAGACCTGGGCCCTCTGCAGGATATTGGATATCGATAAGCCGAAGGCGATAATTTTCTGCCAGACCAAGAAGATGGTCGATATCCTCGAGGAGAGATTGACCAGTCTGAAGTACAAGGTTGAGGCGATACACGGAGATCTTCCCCAGTCACGCAGGGAGAAGGTCATCAGGGATCTCAAGGAAGGCAGGATAGATCTGCTAATAGCCACGGATGTGGCGGCGAGGGGCCTTGACATCGATGACATTGAATACGTGATAAATTATGATATGCCGGATGACGTGGACACCTACATACACCGCATAGGCAGGACCGGCCGGGCCGGCAGAGAAGGTGTCGCGGTCTCCTTCGTCACGTCCGATGAGGAGTACCTCATAAGGGAGTTCGAGGCCCGTACGGCCATGGAGATAACCAAGAGGGATGTGCCAGATAAGGATGAGGGAGAGAGGGACACAGTAAGGAAGGTCGTGGACTACGACCAGTTGTCCGACCCCTTCGGCATGGTCAAGTTCGAGATCAATCTTGGTAAGAATGACGGCTATGGGAAAGTTATGCTTGCTGACTTCATAATACGCAACGCGAGGATACGCGATGCTGCTATAGGTAAGATAGAGGTCGGTGCGGACTCATCCGTCGTTGAAGTCCACAGGGACTTCGGCAACAGGATGACTATGGACCTTCCCAAGAGCAAGCACAAGGGGAAGCGCATAGCCGTAGAGGTCCTGCACTGACCTCTTATATCTTACCTTTTCTTCAATATCTCCTCGGCTTCCGAGATGTCCTCTTCTATCATGCTCTGGACATTGTCGGTCTCGGCCTTTATGTCCTCGGGCCGGGGTATCGGTCCGAGTATCTCGTCGGGATCGCCTATGTTGGTCTTGACATCCTTTAGGTCAGAGACCGCCCTGTCAGGTATGTTCGCGGCGCTTCCCATGTACTGGGATATGCCGTCCACAAGATGTGTCAGCTCTATCGGGAAGAATATCTTGGACGATTCTCCTTCGCCGACCTTCTGCAGAGTTTCCATCGAGAGCACAGTCAGGGCTTTGGAGTCCATGCTTGCCGCTCCGACGGACAGTATGCGCAGCTTCTGGGCCTGACCCTGGCCTTCCAAGATGGTGGCCAATCTTTGGCCTTCGGCCTCCAGTATCTTGGATTGCCTGAGACCTTCGGCCTCCAGTATGCGGGCCCTCTTCTTTCCCTCCGCTTCCAGGATGGCGGCTCTCTTCATACCGTCCGCCTGAAGGATGGCTGCACGTCTTCTCCTCTCGGCGGAGGTCTGCTCCTCCATGGAGTCCTTGACCTTCGCAGCAGGGTCAACCTCCCTTATCTCAACAGCCTCGACCTTGACACCCCACTTGTCGGTGGCCTCATCCAGGGTGTCCCTGAGCTGGAGGTTGATCTTCTCTCTGCTCGAGAGGATCTGGTCCAGCTCCATCTCTCCGATCACGGATCTGAGAGTGGTCTGAGCCAGGTTAATGGTGGCGATCCTATAGTTAGTGACCTCGAAGTACGCTTTCTTAGGATCGATGACCTTGACGTAGATGATAGCATCAACGTTCACAGGGGAGTTGTCCTTCGTTATGACCTCCTGCCTGGGAACATCCAGGACCTGCGTACGCAGATCCAGCTTCACAACGGTATTGATGAGGGGGAATACAATGTTCAGTCCCTGATTGAGGACGCGGACATATTTTCCGAGCCTCATGTATATTGCCTGTTCATAAGGCTGAACGATCTTCACACCGCTTACGAGCACTATGACAGTGCCGAATATAGCGAGGAAGGCGATTATTGGGATAAGGAGGTCCAATGCCATGATGAGTGTATACGGCTCATCTCTTAAAAAAGGATTATACGCACTCTTCCACGCGCACGTGAACGCCTTCGCTGTGAATGACTATGACCTTTTTGCCTGCAGATATGGGATTCTTCGATGTGGCACTCCATATCTCGCTGTCTATCTTCACCTTCCCTTTCAGAGTACCAGGTTCAGTGTCCACTGTGACAACACCTTCCTTTCCGATCAGGGACTCAGCGACCGTCGTGGTGGGAGGTTCCGGCTCCCCGAGGCGCTGATAGACCTTCAAGGTGATTATCGTCACAGGTATGGCCAGCAGAAGCCCCACCACAGGAGAGTACCAGCTGAAGAGGAAGTCGGGGGCGAATATGCCCACAACTCCGAGCAACACCATTATGGTGCCAGGTATGAGCATGAATATGCCCGGGCTGAACGCCTCGATTATTATCAGAAGCGCACCTATTATTATCAGCAGGAGGGCGATGGTCACCTGGTCCATAAGGATACCAATACGGGGTGCGTATTTAACCATGACGACGTTAGTCGCCAGGCCTCCGTTCCGGCGGAGATCAGAGGCTTATGGCTATGAGCAGATCCCCGACCTGGATAGTATCCACCGCTCTTCCGTCAAGCATCAGCCTCTTCTCGATATCGAAGAACTCAGGCCCCAGAGTGTGGGTCCCGCTGCCGGTGGAGATCTCAAGTTTACCGTCTTTCAGCGCTTCCATAACACACTTGGCGTCCATGCGGGATACTGCTGCGGTTATCTCTTTCGCATCTGCTTTGAAAGCCGGCCCCAGCTTAGCGTAGACAGGCTTGACACCGACAGCTTCCTCGGTAAGATCAGCCTCCTCAGCTATGATGATCTTCTGTGCCTTCACCGTTTCCATTATATCGGCTTCCGCTGCAGAGAGAGCTGCGGCCCCGCCGCCTATTATCTCTACGGTGTCTATCTCCGCATTAAGGGGCATCTTCTTGTCGGATTTCCAGCCGCGTATCGCAGCGATGACGTCCTTCAGAACATCTCCCGCGGCCTCGGCTTCCACATCCCTCAGGACCGGTTCCGGCCAGGATGTCAGATGCAGGCTGACGGAGCCCTCGTGCTTCGCGAAGCAGGACTGATACACATCCTCTGTGACGTGGGGAAGGAAGGGCGCGATCATTTTGAGAGACCCGAGGAATACGGTGTAGAGGGTATATCTGACTGAGTCATCCTTCCTGGATTTCACCATCTCCACATAGTGATCGGCGAACTCGTGCCATATGAAGTTCTCGATCTCCTTCATTGCCTTATCGAACTGATACTCGTCGAAGAACGCAGTGGCTTTTGCGACAGTATCAGAGTATCTTCCGAGTATCCACCTGTCCGGTAACCTCAGGGCTCCCGACCTCTCGGGTTTTGAATCGAAGAAGCGGGACACGAACTGACCCAGATTGAAGATCTTGTTGCAGAGCCTCCTTCCGCGGATGACATCCTTCTCCCTGAAAGAATGGTCTATCCCAAGTGAGCATGTGGCGGCATAATACCTCAGAGCATCCGCTCCGTATTCCTTCAGTATCGGAATTGGATCTATGACATTCCCTATGGACGAGTGCATTGGAGTGCCGTCCGGGGCCATGATGAACCCGTGGATCATTATGTCGTCCCAAGGCCTCGATTCCTTGAGCTGCTCGCTTCTGAGGATGGAGTAGAAGGCCCATGTGCGTATTATGTCGTGGGACTGGGGCCTCATGGACATGGGGAACAGCTTCTTGTGAAGTTCCGCATCTCTCTCCCAGAATGTGTTGTACAGTGCGGAGCCCGAGGAGTCCATCCACGTGTCGAATACGTCGGTGCTCCCTACGAGCTTCCCGCCGCATTCTGGGCATTTCTCCGCAGGAGGAGCATCCTCCGTCGGATCGCAATAGCACATCTCCTCGGTTGCCGGCACGGCGTAGTCGCATCTCTCACATTCCCATACAGGTATGGGGGTGGCGAATATGCGCTGCCTGCTCAGGACCCAATCCCATTCGAGTGAATTGACCCAGTCCTGCAATCTCGTCTTCATGAAGGCCGGATACCAGTTTATCTTATCGGCCTCCTCCAGTACCCTGTCTCTGAAGTCCAGTGTTTTCAGGAACCACTGAGGTACCTGCAGGAACTCCACGGGGGAGTGACATCTCCAGCATATCGAGACGTTCTGCTGGTTGTCCTCCTGCCTGACGAGCTCCCCGCTCTTCCTCATATCCTCTATGACTGCTTTCCTCGCCTCAGGTACTGTCATACCGGCGTACTTTCCGGCCAGAGCGGTCATCTTTCCCAGCTCGTCAATTCCCTTCTCCATTTCCAGGCGGTATTTCATGACCCACTCCAGGTCATCCTTGTCGCCGATTGTGCATATCATAACGTTGCCGGTCCCGTACTCGGGATCGACTTTGGGGTCCGATATGACTGGAACCCTCCTTCCGTAGATGGGGGTGATAAGATTCTTGCCTATCAGGTCCGCTTTGCTCTTATCATCAGGGTGCACGGCGACCATTTTGCATGTGCACAGAAGCTCGGGCCTCGTAGTGGCTATGAGGACGTATCCCTCCTCCCCCTCTATGTTGAATTTTATGTAGTTGAGCTTGCCCAGGTTGTCCCTGTACTCCACCTCTGCATCGGCCAGAGCCGTCATGCATCTGGGGCACCAGTTGACCGGGAAGTTACCTTTGTAGACCAGCCCCATCTTGAAGAGCTTCACGAAGGAGATCTGGGTTATCCTCCTGTAATAAGGGGCGTCGGTCTGATAGTATATGCTGGGGTCCATACTCTCTCCGAGTATCTCGAAGTGGTGCTTCATCTCCTCTATGAAGCTGTTGGCAAAATCGGAGCAGAGCTTCCTGTATTCGCTGCGGGGGAGGTCCAGTTTGGTTATGCCGTGCTTCTTCTCCACCCTTACCTCAATCGGTGTCCCGTTCACATCGAAGCAAAGGGGGAAAAACACATTGCATCCTCTCATTCTCCTGTAGCGGGCAGCGAAATCAATCAGAGAATAACCGGTCGCATGACCCAGATGAAGGGAGCCAGAAGTGTATCTGGGGGGATTGTCTATGCTGTATACGGGCTTCTCGGACTCGGGATCGAATCTGTATACGGACTCTTCTTTCCACATCCTCTGCCAGCGTTCCTCTATAGATGCGGAATCGTATTGGGCCATTGGGGACTCTTATAGAAAAGGTGTTGAAAAAGGTTTGTGAGAGGTTTCAGCGCTTTCTTCTGCGATATGTGCGGCGGGCATCCTTGGCGGCCGCCACTTCGGAGGTCATGCGCTTCATCAGGTCGTTGACCGTCTTTGTCAAGTCCCAGCCGACCTCCTTGAGACTCAGACTGTAGTTGTCCGTTGCGAGCCTGGCGGTTATGCTGTACTTGTTGTTCTCTCCCTTGTCCTTGTACTTGGCCACATGCATGGTCAGAGAGGACGGCTTGCTGATCTTGGCGATCTTCTCGACCTCTTTACCGATTACATCGTAGATCGAATCGTGGTACGACTTATCGTTGTCGTCCAGACCGCTTATCTGCACATAGAGGACCTCCCTTTCCTTGCATGCGGAGATGAGCTCCACTATGTCATACTGGGTCAGTATTCCTACTAGCTCTTCGCCCTCGAGCACGGGCAGCGTGGATATGTCGTTATCGATCATGATCCTCGCAGCGGTACCGATATCATCGTCCCAGTTCACGGTCTTCGGTGCTGTGGCACATATCGTGTCGATGGGCACGGACGCCCTCTCCTTCTTGGATCCGGAAGCATCACCGACGGTCTTCGCATCTCCTCTCCGGAAGTGCTCCGTGACCTCGTTCATGCCGACAATCCCCACGACCCTGCCTGCGCTGTCCACGACCGGCACGGTTCTTATGTCAAGACCGGTCATGATCTCCAGGGCATCATCCAGCATATCCGTGCTCTTCACTGACTCGACGGGGTTGCTCATCAGCTCCCAGACCTTGATCTCTCTGAAGGATTTCACTTCCGCTGCAGCTTCCAGGAGAGCGGACCTGGATATCGTGCCTATCACCTTCTTGCCTCCGGAATTGAGAACCGCCAACTGGCGGCTGTTTCCGGCGATCATCATCTCCGCAACGTCGGTGATGCTCATTCCCTTCGAAACCGTAGGAGGTCTCCCTACGAGTTTTTGGATCTTAGTGTCAAGCGCAACGCTTCCCTTCTTCAGTATCGTGCCGTAACTCAGCATCCCGACGTATTCGCCATCATCTATGACTGGCACATCGTAATACTTTGTTTTCCGCATCAGCGAGGTCACATCGGATATGCGGTCCTCGGGGCTTGCATTCGGGAATTCGGTGCTCATAATGTCTTCGATCCCCTTGCTGTTGATCATAGATCTAAGCATGGAGAGCTTTTTCAGATCCTGTAGGTCTTCAACTCCCAATTTCACACCTCTAGTTTCCAATTGTTTAGAAGGTAGATAAAGGATAGCGAAGTACCGTTCGTAAGGGCGGTCGGAAGCTCCGATCAGCACCGCCCGGAGGCCCCGTCCAGATGCTGGCTGGGTAAATTTGGAAAGGTATTAAATAAGATGGCCTCACGCATCATCCCGCAGCATGTCGCGTATGCGGTTCTCCACATCCTCTATGCTGAGGCGAACCTGTTCCTTCGTGTCTCTGTATCTGAGAGTGACCGTTCCATTGTCCTTCCCTTCCTCGATCGTCTCATAGTCCACGGTTATGCACCAGGGCGTTCCGATCTCGTCCATGCGGGCGTATCTTTTGCCTATGGTGCCGGCTCCGTCATATACGGCCTCTATGCCGGACATGCGAAGTTCCTCGGAAATCCGGAGGGCGATCGAATCCAAGCCGTCCTTCTCCATCAGAGGGAACACGCCGACCTTGACCGGGGCCATGCTAGGCCTCAGACGTAGTACGGTGTAGTCTTCTTCGTCGTCATGATCATAAGCATGTTCCAATATCGAGTAGAAAAGCCTGTCCAATCCGTAGGATGGCTCTATGACATGAGGTATCACTCTTACGCCGGACACCTTCTCTTTGACGAGAACGATCTCGAAGAACTCGTCGGTAAGATGCACCGTCTCGCCACCGACGGTAACAGTTATGCCATTATCCTTGATGTCCGAGGGACCCAATGCTTCTATCGCCGCCGCTATATCCTTGGCGCGGTTCTTGAACATGGGACCGAGAGCTTTGTGCTTGGCCTTGATCCTCTCTTCCTCTACTTCCCTAGGCTCGTCGAACCTCTTGAAGTGGGTTAGCTCCTGCCCGGAGAATTTGGCATGCCGGGAAAGGTCCCAGCATCCTCTGTCGGCAACTCCGGTGACCTCGGTCCATCCGTATGACAGTTCCACTTCGGCATCCCAGCAATCCGCAGCGTAGTGGGCCATCTCATCCTTAAGATGCTGCCTGAAACGTATCTTATCCTCTTTCACTCCGATGGACACCAGCAGCTGCTTCGTGGCGTACACGAAGTATGCCAGCACCTCGTTGACGATTATGTTCTTTCTGACTGCCTCTCCGACGGTGACGGTGATCTGCTTGCCGTCCTGAGGTATGAGGGTGAATTCGCAGTCTCTGACATCATCGAATCTGCTCCAGCTCTTGTCCTCAGGGTCGACGAAAAGCTCAACCTCCATCATATTGAACTCCCTCATGCGGATCATCCCCTGGCGCGGCGCAATCTCGTTGCGGTACCCGCGTCCGGTCTGTATGACTCCCAATGGCAGTTTCTCACGGTTGTATCTGTAAAGGTTCGGGTAGTTCACGAAGATGCCCTGGGCTGTTTCCGGCCTCAGATAGCCTACTCTGTTAGAACCGGGACCTATGTACGTTTTGAACATGAGATTGAATTCCTCAACCTTCCCCAGATCCCCTTCGCACTCCGGGCATTTTATGCCGTGCTCTTTGAACTTGCTCTCCAGCTCTTCAGCGGAAAGAACGTCAGGATTCTCGCAAAAGTCCTTCACAAGATGGTCGGCTCTGAAAGGGGACTCGCATTTGGTGCAGAAGGTCATGAAATCAGAGAACTCGTCCACATGACCCGAGGCCTTGAAGACTTCTCTTGGGCTGACCGTTTCAGAATCAATCTCCACAAAACCCTCTCTGCCTTTGTACAGGGCACGCCATTTCTCGACTATATTGTTCCTTAGAACACAGCCCAGGGGGCCGTAGTCGAACATACCGGCCACTCCGCCATATATCTCGAAGGAGGGCCAGATGAATCCCCTGCGCCTGCAGAGGGTCAGGATATCAGAAGCATCAGCCATCTAGCTTACCAACTAGGGCGTAGAGGACATCGATATCGTATATCATGCCGATCAGTTCGTCATTGTTCCCGTGAACCGGTAGCTGGCCGAAGTCGTTGACCTTCATGATCTTGGCCGCATCCGACAGGGACGTCTTCTTGTAGACGGTCGCCGGGTCCCTTACCATGGCGTCCTCGACGAGATACTCTTTCGGTATCTCCTTCTGGGTGGCCACATAGAAAAGGGGCATCACGTTGCGGTATCCCGCCAGTTTCTCGTAGCCTTCGTCAAGGCCCAGCTTAGAGAGTGCTTCGGAGTCCTTGCCCTGATCCAGGAATAGGTCACGGTCCGTCAGTATGCCGACGAGCTCACCGTCGTCGTTAAGCACCGGCATCGCGGGGACATCGCTGATCCTCATGGCGGGGACGGTGTATGAAAGCGGGTCCTTCTCATAGGCAGTGACGCACTTAACGTTCAGAACGTCCTCTGCCTTCATCGGAGTCTTCATTGCGATTATCTCGTCAAGAAGGTCAGTGGGGGTGATTATTCCAACGAGCTTACCGTCATCCACCACAGGAAGGCGGTGTATCCTCTTGGATGTGAATATCTCAGCGGCTTCCGCGATGGTCTTGTCCGGAGTTATCGAGATTATATCCTTCTTCATTATGAGGGAGAGCTGGTTCTCCTTGAAGTTCTTGAAAACATCCCTTCTGGAAACTATGCCCACGAGCTTACCGTCTGAGGCCCTGACGACGGGCAATCCGGTCAGCTTCTCACGGACCATCAGATTTATCGCGTCGTTGCGGCTGCCCGGGACCTCTACGACTATGGGGAGGTGCATCATGACCTCCGCTATCGTCTTCATTGACGACCCTCCACAGGCTTCCCCACTACAAGGACGGGGCTACTGGAGAATCTTACTACCTTCTCGGCAACGCTTCCAAGCATCAGCTTCGAGAAACCTGTCCTGCCGAGGGTCCCCATGACAACCAGGTCGTAATCGCCGGACATTTCCACTATAGTTTTCACGGGTGTTCCCTCGACGACCTTGGTCTCGACCTCGACACCCTTCTTCTTACCTTCTGCCTTCACGTATTCCACGGCCTCCTTGCCTTCCTTCTCCAGGACTGTGTAAACATTGAGAACAGCCGTATCCATGGGCATGTTCGAGAAAAGTGCGCGGTCAAGCACGTAGACCGCTGTTATCTTCGCATCTATCGCAGCCGCCAGATCTATGGCCTCCTTTACTGCGAACTTGGTGTACTCACTTCCGTCAGTGGGTACGAGTATACTCTTGAATGCCATTGTCAGCTCTCCTTTGCAGACCAGGAGCGAAGCGTACGACCTCGGTGCCGCAGTCTCTGATGCGGTAAACGGCTATATCCGCTTCCGCTCCAGCCTTCAGACCGATATTCGCACCATCATTTAATATCTTCTTCCCGCCCTCGGCCAAGCATCTGACTGCATCCAGACGGTCTCCCCCCTGAGAGGTAAGCACATTCGTGAAGGCATCGAGCTCCGCGGCGGAGTCGGCATTGCAGAGCATTGCATTGTCTGTGCCCACGGCCACCCGCACTCCTGCATCCAACATCTCTTTTATGGGCGGCACAAGGCCGAAGTACATGTTGGATCGGGCGCATACGACTATCGGGATGTCCGAATCTGCGCACTTCCTCAGGTCCTCCTTCTCGGAAGCGCACATATGCACAAGGAAATCAGGTTCCAGAGCCAGGATGGATTCTATATCGTCCCTTCTGTTCTCGGATGCGTGCACAGCGAATATCTTCTTCGACCTGCGGGCAGCTTCGGCTAGGCTCTCCACATAACGGTAGCTAATGTCCCGCATTCCGGAGATGCCGATGCCGTCCGCTATTCTCAGGATGTCTTCCGCTTCGTTCTGATCGAAAGTCTCGGAAACGGGGCGTCCGAGTATAACCGCGCTCTCGGATGCTTCTCTGAGCATCCTGCAGCCCTCTGCCCCACCCTCTCTGAAATCGATGAACCCAGAGAAACCGCCTACTTGCATGCGGTCTGAGAAGGCTTTCATGCTGCTCACAAGCTCTTCTCTTGAGGTTTCTGAAAGGAATCTGTGCTTCATCCCGTTCGGAGGGGCGACCAGCTCCTCCAGTGAATATCTGCGGTCCAGGCATAGTCCCGCATCCCCTACGTGCGTGTGCGCATTCACGGGCGCAGGGATCACAAGACCTGAGAACAGCGAAGGCTCCGGGCATCTGCCCTCACCGATCTCCGCGATCCTGCCGCGGTCTATGGCCACGTACCCGGCGAAGATGCCGTTCGGTGTCCAGATGTCCCCGGATATGTAGTCCATGCCATCTCCACGTCCTGCATGGTTAAAAGATTCACCTGCCTACAACATTTCTTCAATTCCGAAGTGCAAAGGATATTATATTGCGCTACGATACGTGACTCCGAGGTATAGAAATGCCGAAAGTGAACGTAGATGAGTGTGTCGGATGCGGCGC
>DAXF01000041.1:6285-6472 GCA_002506255.1 Methanomassiliicoccaceae archaeon UBA367 | reverse complement strand
CCCCCTCAGAGAAGGTTCTGAGGAAAACCGCGCCCCCCGGCCTAAGAACCCGCAAGATCTCGGATGCCGCCCGACAACGCTCCTCGGGATTGAGATGCTCTGTCACATGGACCATGGACACTCCGTCGAACTCCCCGTCAAGGAATGGCAGATCGCATACGCCAGCGCATACGGCATGTATGCCCAA
>DAXF01000041.1:0-6129 GCA_002506255.1 Methanomassiliicoccaceae archaeon UBA367 | reverse complement strand
CGGCATGTATGCCCAATCTCGATACGCATTCAGAGACCGCCTCCTCCGAGAAATCGATGCCCACGACCGAGTGGCCTCTGTCGAAAAGGGCTTTGGCAGTCTTCCCTCCGCCGCATCCGACCTCCAGGACCCTTGACCCGTCCGGAAAAGGGAAGTCATATCTCGGAACCCCTCGCCAAGGTCTGCGATGATTCTTATAGAATCTGTTCCAGGCCTCCCTCTGATCCTCCATGCCACCTGATTCCCCGGAACCGTATTTCTATATTGCACCCAAGGCTATTAATCGCAACACGGAGATAACGCCGTTATGGATGAGCAGGAAGAGGTTGTCGCGGAGCTTATGAAACTGCCTTCGGTCAGCGAGAAGTGCTGCATCGGGATGTATCTCCTGGGAATCAGGAGCATAGATGATCTGAAGGGCAAGAAGCCGGATGACATGTACGCCGCCCTTCAGCAGAGGAAGGATTTCTACGCAGAGCCGTGCATGCACAAGATGCTCAAGATAGCCGTCGGTATGGCGGAGAAGGGAATCGTCAGGAAATGACCAGGGATCTCAGCCACGTATAGAAGAGCGTGACCGCCCTGGACGCCAGGATGACGTATGTCTCCTGAGGCCCCTTCATCATCCTCCCCGGTCTGAGGGATATCGATATGTTGCCCACTCTGCAAACGGCTGGCCTGTCCGCCATCGCATTATTGTGAACGGCCAGATTACGTATCAGCAGTATGTCGTCCCATTCCCCCACGTCCCCTTCGGAGAGCAGAGCCGATTCCTTCGAAGTGTCTATTATCGATCTCAGATTTATGCGGCGGGTATCCCGGCCGACCTTGCGGGCGACATCCGAATCAGGATAGAGGCGGACGGCGTCCTTCGAAGCTTTCTCTATCGCGGAAACCACATCAATGAAGAGGTCCTTCGTCACAACGACAGTCCTCTCGGTCAGCTCCCCCTCTGTCTCCGGAGTGGTCTTGAATCCTGAATAATAGGATAGCATCTCCATCGCCATCTGCACCCGATTGTGGATATTCCAGAGGCTCATGGGGAGGGGATTCCTCTTGCCGTCTGCCAGATTTGCGGCGGATTCGGCATATATCTTGGTGGCATCTAGGAGTATCTCCGTCTCCGACAGCAGGCTCATGCCCCTTCCGATAAGACGTGTTGTTCTTCTACTTGCCGAATATCTGTTCAAAATAAATACGGGGAAGTGCTAACTGGGCTTCGATAAGGATATGTTCTGGAACCCTGACGCGGAGTGCAAGCCCATCGAGGACCTGAGGAAGGCTCAGTACAGAAGCCTGAAGACCCTCGTCATGAGGCTCTACGAATTCAACGATTTCTATCACGACAAAATGAAGGCAGCGGGAGTACGTCCGGACGACATCACTTGTCTGGAGGACATCAGCAAGCTGCCCTTCATGACCAAGAACGACCTCAGGGACAACTACCCTACGAAGATGTTCAGCATCCCAACGAAGGACGTTGTCAGATACCACGTCTCATCAGGGACTACCGGCAAGCCCACGCTGGTGGGTTACAACAGGCACGACCTGGACTATTGGACCGAGTCCCTGGCCAGAGCCATGACGTCCGTGGGCATAACCAGCGACGACACTGTGCAGGTCTCCTATGGTTACGGCCTTTTCACAGGAGGCCTCGGTCTCCATTACGGGGCGGAGAGGATCGGAGCCAGCGTCCTGCCTTCCAGCACCGGCAACACGGAACGCCAGATAGAGCTGATGATGGATCTGGGCGTCACGGTCATAGCATGCACCCCATCCTATCTTATCCACATGGGTGATGTGGCCGCACGCATGGGAGTCGACTTCCGCAGGGACACTCTGCTCAGGAAGGCCCTTCTGGGAGCGGAGCCATGGACCGAGGGTATGAGATCGCAGATCGAGAACGGTCTCGGGATAAACGCTTATGATATCTATGGTACGTCGGAATTGGCCGGGCCCATGTTCACCGAATGCACGGAGCGCAAGGGACTGCATATATGGGGCGACATGGCCTACATAGAAGTGGTCGACCCGGAGACCCACGAGGTACTGGGGCCCGGGCAGAAGGGAGAGCTTGTGATCACCATGCTCAACAAAGAGACGTTCCCCCTGGTCAGATACATGATCAAGGATGTCACCACCATATTCGATGAGGAATGCGCATGCGGGAGAACATCGCCGCGCATAGAGCGCATATCCGGAAGAACCGACGACATGCTCATAATCCGCGGCATAAACGTGTTCCCGTCCCAGGTAGAACATGTTCTGTTGAAATGCCCGTCTGTCAACGGGCACTACCAGATAATCGTGGATAGGGTGAATTCCCTTGATGTCATGACTCTTCAGGCGGAGATAAACCCCGAGGCCTTCAGCGATAAGATGGAGGACGTTGTCGCAATAAAGAATCATATAGAAAGCGATATGAGAAAATACCTTAACGTCTCTGTTAAAGTGGAACTCAAAGAGTACGGCTCCCTTCCCAGATTCGAAGGGAAGAGCCGCAGGGTGACTGACAGGAGGAAGTTCTGATGCCAAAGGAAAACATCATCAAACAGCTATCAATATTCGTGAACAACGAGCCCGGGAGCCTGGCCTCCATAGCGCTGGTTCTCAAGGAGTGCAACATAAACCTGAAGGCGTTCAACATAGCCGAGTCCTCCGGATTCGGAGTGCTCAGGGCCATCGCGGATAACCCGGAGGGCGCGTGCAAGAAACTGAAGGCCAGGAACATCGTCGTCAGGCAGACTGACGTCATCGCCGTCTCCGTGGAGGATCAGCCCGGGGGACTGTTCAGGATAGCGAACATAATGGGCGACGCCAAGGTCAATATAGAGTACGCCTACGCGTACACAGGGCGCAACGGCCCGTCCATCTTCCTAAGGGTTGACGATCCGGAAGCTGCCGCCAAGGCAATAGGGGATGCAGGAATGAAATGCCTCTCCCAAAGCGATATCTGAGACGATCCACATGGGCAATATCAACGTAGCCGTTGTGGGCGGCAAGGATTTCGCTCCGTCCGTAGGGAAGAAAGGCACCGTGACAGACGTCACATTCTACGAGATAAAGAAGGGGAATGATTCCGTCACTCTCATAGAGCCGTCAAAATATCCTGACAAGCTCTCATCGCTGTTCTATGCGGTGAGCATGTCCGAATATGCCGTCCTCGTGGTGGATGCCATAGATGCCCGTCTCGGAGAGACGATCGTCATGCTTGATGCCATGGGCCTTGATAAGGGATGGATGGTATTGAGGAATTTCATTCAGAAGGAGCAGCTCGCCCCGCTCTTGGCCGGCACCTGCCTTGCAGACTATGAGCATATAGAGGACGATGCCGTGAAGACAAGGGAGATGCTGATCTCCTTTGCGGGCACCCTCTCTAAAGTGCCGGGGGACGGGACCCGCGGGTCCTGCCCGGTGGACAGCCATTTCAACGTGAAGGGCGTTGGCACCGTGGTGCTGGGATCCGTCATCGATGGGTACTTCAGGAAGCATGACAAGATGCGTGTGCTGCCTCTGGAGAAGGAGATCGTTCTGAAATCGATACAGAAGCATGACATAGACGCAGACTTCGGCTATGAGGGGGACCATGTCGGTCTCGCCCTAAGGGGGATTGACTCAGATGAGCTTGACAGAGGATACGTACTGACGACGGACACCTCCGTCAAGATGTCGAAGTCCGTTTCCGGGAGTGCAAGAATAGTGAAGTACTGGCCATCCCCCGTGAAAGAGGGCATGGTACTGCATGTAGGGCACTGGATGCAGATGGTCCCCGGAAGAGTGGAATCCTCTTCCGGCGATGCCAAAAGCCCCGAGCTCAGGATAGCGCTGGAATCCCCGATGATCCATAAACCCGGCGATACGGCGCTGATGATGTACCTGGAAGGCGGGAAGCTCAGGGTAATGGGGTCCATCCCCCTCGAATGAGGGGGGGTCCTGAGGATCACTTCTTCTTGAGCTCCTCCATTATCTCCTCGACCTCTTCCCTGCCCTCGGCATAGAACTTGGCCTCTTCGGGGTCCAGTTCCATGAGGAGTCTCATGAACTCCCCCGCATGCACACGCTCCTCGTCCGCTATGTCTGTGAGCACGGCTATGGCGAGCTCATTATCTGTGGACTCGGCCAATTGCATGTAAAGCTGCGTGGCCTCGTACTCTGCGGCTATCATGAAACGTATGGCCCTTATCAGTTCTGCTTTCGTCAGCTTCTCGTCATTAGCCAATCCCGAGAACGGATGACCGAAATCCGGCATATCGTCACACTCCGTGAATGCTCCCGGCAGGAACAAACTCCCGGCGGGACCATGCATGTATCACAGCGACGATATAACAACACTCTGGAAGAACGGTAATCTTATCTATCCCGTTTATCATTAAGGCCAAGCACCGTGCTATCAAATAGCACACGTTGGGAGCGATATGAGATGGCTTTCTGGGACGAGAAGATCGAGACAATGCCCGTGGATGAGCTGAAAGAGCTTCAGCTGGAACTTCTGAAGAAACAGATCGACAACGTTTACAGGAACTCCCCCTTCTATCGCAGGAGGATGGATGATGCAGGGGTGAAGCCGGAGGACATCAGGACCCTTGACGACATACGCAGATTGCCGTTCATGAGGAAATCCGACCTCAGGGACAATTATCCCGATAAGCTCTTCATGCTTCCCTACCAGGAACTGGTCAGGGTGCATGTCTCATCAGGTACAACGGGCAAGCCTACCGTCGTGGGATACACCAAGAACGACCTGGAGAACTGGTCGGAATCCCTTGCCAGAGGGATGGTCTCCTTCGGAATGGGCAAAGATGACATGCTGGAGAACAGCCACGGCTACGGACTGTTCACCGGCGGCCTGGGAGTTCACGCCGCCGGAGAGAAGGTGGGGGCGACAGTGCTCCCCACGAGCACGGGCAACACCAACAGGCAGATCGAGCTCATGCTAGACCTTCCCGTGACAGCACTGGCCGGCACTCCTTCCTACATATTCCACATAGCGGATGTCTGCGACCAGAAGGGCGTTGACATACGCAGGGATACGAAGGTCAGGAAGGCCATCGCGGGAGGAGAGCCCTGGTCCGAGAGCATGAGGAAGAAGCTTCAGGAAAGGACCGGAATAAGGGTTCACAACTGCTACGGAGCCAGTGAGATGTCTGGCCCCATGTTCCTGGAATGCAGCGAGCAGCAGGGTATACACGTCTGGGCGGATCTGTGCCTCATAGAGATACTTGACGAGAAGGGCGAGCCCTGCAAAGACGGCGAGAGGGGAGAGATGGTCGTGACCATGCTCAAGAAGGAAGCTTTCCCTCTTGTAAGATATCGCATAGGGGACATATCCCGTCTTATGTGGGAGAAGTGCTCCTGCGGACGCACTCACCCCCGTCTTGACAGGCTATCCGGCAGGACCGACGATATGCTTGTGGTACGCGGGATAAACGTATTCCCGTCCCAGATCGAGGCCGTGATAGGCGAGATGCCGTTCCTGAGCACGTTCTACCACATCACCCTGAGCAACGCCAACTACATGGACAGCATGCTCATCGAGGCGGAGCTCAACGAGGAGCACCTGACCGACGATATGATCGCACTAACCAAATACAGATCCGAGCTTTCATCGCGGCTCAAAGAAGTCCTGAACATCAAAGCGGATATCAAGCTGGTACTTCCCGGCACCCTCCAGAGGTTCGAAGGGAAGTCCAGCCACGTGACGGACAACAGGAACTGGGATTGATCAGCTCTCCGTCACGGCCTCCGCCTCGATGACGTCCTCTTTGGATGAGGGCCATATAAGGCAGCCGATTATCAGTGCCGCTATCGAGATGGGCAGGGATATTATCAGCGGATCGACGAAGGGCCACAGTCCGCCCATCAGGCTGTCCGTGCCGAACAGGGCGCGTGAAAGCCCTATGACCGAGGATATCCCCTTATTCACAAAGAATGCCCAGAAGGCCCATGATATCGATCCTGCGATTATGCTCGCCTTCGCTCCGTTCAGATTCGGCCTTTCAGAGTACAGAGAATATGCGTATGATGGCAGCAGAGTGGCCGCCGTGAGTCCCATGAAGACTGCCGTCGCCTTGGCGATTATATTCCCAGGCATCATGTATGCCACGAACACCACGACCACGGTCATGATCA
>DAXF01000027.1 GCA_002506255.1 Methanomassiliicoccaceae archaeon UBA367 | reverse complement strand
TGGCCGGGGCCTCAGGCTCCATATTACAGTTGGGCATAGCGCCGATAGTCACAGCCTCGATCATAATGCAACTGTTCGTAGGGGCAAAGATCATCAAGCTGGATCTTACGAACAGCGAGGACAAGGCGTGCTACCAGTCAGTTCTGAAGCTGCTTGTCATAGGTATGATACTGTTCGAAGCCATACCTCAGGTGTTCGGATACCTTGTGCCCTCTCAGTCATTCGTCGGCGCGTTCACCCAGAATGGCGCGAAGGCGCTGATCGTGCTGCAGCTTTGCCTGGGATCCTACATAGTGTTCCTGATGGACGAGGTCGTATCCAAATGGGGCATAGGGAGCGGAATATCTCTGTTCATAGCCGCAGGAGTGGCCGAGTCCCTGTTCACTGGCACATTGAATTGGAATCCCATAAGCGGGTCGGAAGCAATCAGCATGTCCAACCCTCCGGCTGGGACGATACCCAAGGCGATATACATAATATCGAACACAACCCCCGAGCAGATGGCTTCCTTCGGTTATGAGCAGATACTGCTGGCACCTCCCAATCCAATGATAGCTTTGGTGGGGACCATCCTGATATTCCTGCTGGTCGCATACTTGGAGTCCACACGCATAGAGCTGCCTCTGTCCCATGGCTCGGCCAGAGGTGCCAGGGGGCGCTATCCGATCAAACTGATATACGCGAGCAATATCCCGGTCATACTGATGTCGGCGTTGCTGGCAAACCTTAGCATGTTCGCTCTGCTGTTCTTCACCAACGATTTCCTAAGCGGAATCCCATTCTTGGGCAATAACAGTCTGATCGGGCATTTCGAACCGGGACAGACCAGTGCATCTGGGGGTTTGGCGTGGTATCTGTCCGCCCCAATGGGTCTTACTGAATGGCTTCTCCCGATAATCGACCCCGGGACCTACGGCAACGGCCATACGCCGCTTCTGAATCTGATGCGCGTGTTCACCTATATGTCGGTAATGGTACTGGGTTCCATACTGTTCGCAAAATTCTGGGTTGAGACCACCAATATGGGACCCAGGTCCGTGGCGTCACAGATCCAGAGGAGCGGGATGCAGATACCCGGATTCAGGCGTGACCCCCGTGTACTGGAGCGCGTGCTGGAAAGGTACATACCCGCAGTGACCGTTCTGTCCGGAGCCATAGTTGGACTTCTGGCCGCAGCCGCAGACCTCATAGGTACCACAGGAAACGCCAGCGGTACCGGTGTTCTGTTGGCGGTAGGCATACTTATCCACTTCTACGAGGCCATGGGCCGCGAGCAGATGATGGAGATGCACCCCGTGATGCGCGGGTTCTTCGGAGATGATTGAAAATGGCAACACAGAAACCCCCCGCAATGCCCGGTACTGATAACCTTCAGATGCCGAGCATGATGCCGTTGATGGTGATGATGTTCCTAATACTGGCACTCTACATGGTAGATGGCAGCAACAATGTTATAGGGCGCATCCTGAACTACGGCTTGTTCATACTTGATTTCAACGGGCAATATCCCGTGGCCACCCTTATGCTGGCCGGAGCGATCATGATCTTCCTCAGCACGCTCCTGAGGACCCTGGTGACAGACACCATATCCCAAGCGAAGAACCAGAACAAGATGTCCGCGTTCAACAAGGAGCTCAGGCAGGCACGCCTGGAGAACAATCTCTACAAGGTAAAGAAGCTCACAGAGATGCAGCAGTCTATGATGGCCGGGAACATGTCCTCCATGAACAAGACCATGAAGGTCATGCCGTACACTATGCTGATCATCATACCTATCTTCCTGTGGATAAGGTACTTCATCGCCGTTACCGCCAGTGAGGCAGGCACGCTCATAATCAACATCCCCTGGTCTGTGGCAGGCGTCAGCCTGTCTCATACCTTGTGGTTCATGCCATCATGGATCCTGGTATACACCCTTATATCGATCCCTCTGGGACAGATTATAGCCAGGGTCGTAAGGACATACCAGTTCAAGAAGAGGCTTCTAGAGCTGGACGAAGAGGAGAATGCAGAGGCAGCATGAGGATAACCATAAGCGGTCCGCCCGGATCGGGCAAGACTACCGCATGCAGGAATCTTTCTAAGGCACTGGGCCTCAAGGCCGTTGTCTTCGGAACTCTGTTCAGGGAGATGGCCAAGGAGAAAGGTCTCTCGCTTTCAGAGATGGGCGATCTTGCGGAAAGGGATCCATCCATAGACAGGGTGATAGATGAGCGCCTTCTGCAGATAGCCAGGGAAAATAAGGATATAATCCTCGAATCCCGCCTGTCGGCCCATATGCTATCCCGTAACGGGATCGAAGCCTTCAAGATATATCTGGACGCCAGCTCGGACATTCGTTGTGCGAGGGTCTGTAACCGGGAAGGGGAAACGCTGGCTGATGCAATTTCCGTCACGGAGAAGAGGCAGGCCTCCGAGGCGGCAAGGTACATGAAGTATTATGGCATCGATATAGGTGACATGAGCGTCTACGATCTCGTGATAAATACGGATTTCATGACACCGGAACAGGTTCTCGAGAAGATGCTGGATGCAATAGAGGGATGAAATTGCTGATCAAGGACCCGGATGCTCCCAAGGACCGATGGGGCAAGAGGCCGTCGGACCGGACAGTGGGCGAATTGCTCTCCGCAGGAGTCGTGGCTCTCGACAAGCCGGAAGGTCCCACATCCCATCAGGTCACAGCTTGGGCCAGGGACGCTATCAAAGTCATCAAGATCGGTCACGGCGGAACATTGGATCCACACGTGAGCGGTATATTGCCACTCTGCCTGGGCAAATCTGTCAGGCTTACGGATCTTGTATTGTCCTCAGATAAGGAATACGTGTGCGCCATGTCCTTACACGGGGACAGGTCCGAGGAGAAGATCAGGGCCGTGACCTCAACCTTTGTGGGCAGGATATATCAGACTCCGCCTGTAAGGTCCTCGGTCAAAAGGCAGATGAGGATCAGGAATGTGTCCTCCATAGATATACTGGAGATAGACGGCAGGGAGATGCTGTTCAAAGTATCATGCGATGCTGGCACATACATAAGGACGCTTTGCGTCGATATCGGTGAGGCTCTGGGGTGCGGAGCCCATATGGTACAGCTGAGAAGGACCAGGTCAGGGTCGATGGGGGAGTGCAAAGCTGTCTCCCTGCAAGACCTTAGGGATGCTTACGTATTCTGGCAGCAACACGGGAGGGAGTCATGGCTGAGGTCCATTGTGATGCCGATCGAAGTTCTGGCAGAGCCTCTTCCCAAAGTCATAGTCAAGGCCACAGCGGTGGATGCACTGTGCCACGGCGCTGATCTGACCGTTCGCGGCATCCATATGCTCGATGAGGAAATAAGGCGAAATGCACTGGCCGCAGTGATGACGGCCAGAGGGGAGCTTGTGGCCATCGGCCGGATGCAGATGTCCACACCCAAGATAATGGCTTCAGATCAGGGTGTGGCGGTGAAGATAGATCGTGTCATAATGGATGCGGGTCACTATCCGAGAATGTGGAAATACGCCACGGACCTCGAGGACGAACAACCGTTATAACTTCGTAATCCCTTGTTCCGAAGGGAGGCCCATGCTGAGAAGGAAGAAGATGCTTCTGCAGGAGACGGAGCTGGAGCTCGGAAGGTTCGATCCAGAAGCAGATGGGATGTACCGGAATGTGGAAGCTTACCGCTTCGAGGTCAGATCCCGAAAGGGATTTTACGCTAGGATAGAAGCATCCTCACCAATAGATGTAGGTGTCATCGGTACCGACGGGTACAACCTCAAGTTCCAGCAGGGGGTCACGGATGTGTGCATAGGGCCTCTGCCGATAAAGGAGAAGGGCGAGATGGCGCTTGTCCTGGGCACCTATCCTGGTGACAGGTCGAATGTGAAGGTATCAGCCTGGATGGAATGATATGAAGGTCTTCAAAGGCGGCAGGTCGGTCGATCCGGTGCCTGATAACAGGCCGAGGAACCTGGACATACTGTCAGGTTATGATGCATTCCTGATGATAATCTTCGTTCTATCTGTCATCGTATGCATTGTCCTCTCTGTTCTGTTCCTGAACTTCTGGGATATGGGCTTCATAGATGTGGCGCCCCTGATATCGGCGCCCTTATTGGTGGTGGGTCTGATGGTCTACCTCAATTCCAAGGAAAGATACCTTCTCATAGTGATAGTTGCGGTCCTGGCCACGCTTTACTTCTTCTTCGATGTCAGCTTTGCCATACTTCTCATAATCGGGTTCGTCCTCGTCGGGTCCCCAGGTGTTGCGGCGATAGTATCGGTGCTGCAGAAGAAGATGTTCTACAGCGTGATTACTTCCGTGGAGTACATGAATGTGAAGGAGAAGCTGACGATCAAGGACAAGATCGTCGCATTCATGTTCAATATCCCCCACGACATGGATTCCAGGGGTCTGACCATGGATTACAACATGAAGCGTGCGTCCTTCCCCTGGAACGAGGTCATGGAAACGATATACATGGGCCTCATGGTGGGGACCTTCCTCTGGATATACATGTCGATGAACCCTGCCTTCAGAACGGCCACGGACACATCTGCGGCCCCGCTCTATACCTTCCTGTTGCTGCTGTATATGCCAATAGGGGTCATGCCCTGGTCGATATTCCGGTCGCTTAAGGTGCGTATAGAGACCAGATACAGAGATTTCATGCTCTATGACGGCGTTAAGGAGACATTGAAAAGGATGGCCGTACCGATACTTGCGGCTGTTGCCTTCATAGCTCTGGCAGTAAGCACCACCGGTATAAACTCCGTGCTGATGTTCATAGTCTTGTCTATAGTAGTGAACGTTTTCATAATCGTTCTGACATCCGTTGTCTACTACAGGTTCTTCGAGAGCAGGATCGTCGACGATATCGTATCCAAATGGAAGGTGTTCCGTCCTGTATCCCTGCTCATGAGGATAGATGATGAGTCCTCCGGGCTGAAGCAGGAGCTGCCCGGGACCCCTAAGAGGGACAAGAAGGACTACGGGGAACTGGAGTTCTCCGATTAGAACATCCCGTCGTTCGCTCTTCCCGGTTTAGACAGGGACTCTATGATCGGCATGAATATCTTCCCGGATCCGTAACCCTCTGTTCTGTTGGCGCCTATGAGCTCCGGTTCCTTGTCGCTGGTGAATACTATCTGGCACTTTTGATATCCTCCTGCCAGGGATATGAATGGGCGGTCCGTATCCTCTGCGATCCTGAGTATTTCGTCCGCAAGGAACTGCAGATCCTTCGGGTCTGTATCCTCAGGGAATTCCACATTGAAGGAGTGGAGGCCGTTCGTCCCGTTGAACAGATACAGGACCTCCCTGGGTTCCATGATCTCACGGAATCTTTCACCGTTCTCTCCTTCGGAGGCTATCTCTATGACGCGTCTTTTCCAGACGTCTGCGAATTCAACGTAAAGGGCGTCCTCGCCCAGAATCTTCCACATGTCCTCCGTATTATTCTTCTGCCATTATTAGTTATTCGCTGAGGCACTTCCAAGGAATGTTTAATAATGCCACAGCCTTGTGGTGACGAGCGAAAATGGCCGAGAGTTTCACAGTGACTCCCTGGGAGGTTACCGGGGACATAGACTACGAAGAGCTCCAGAGGAGGTTCGGCACCACGCCTATCAATGATGCTCTCCTCAAGAGGCTCGGAGGTTACGGCGACCTCCACATGATGCTGAGAAGAGGCATATTCTATTCACACAGGGATATGAACACTCTGCTCGATGAGTACGACAAAGGGAGCAGATTCGTTCTCTATACAGGCCGCGGCCCCTCAGGGAGCACCCATCTGGGTCATATCATGCCCTGGATCCTGAACAAATGGGTGCAGGATGTCTTTGATGTTCCGATGTATTTCCAGATGACCGACGATGAGAAGTTCCTCTTCAAGGACCTGACTCTCGGGGAGACGAGGAGCATGGCGTACGATAACGCCCTCGACTTCATCGCTCTCGGTTTCGATCCCGAGAAAACCAAAATAATCCTGGACACTGAGAACATAAAGACTCTCTATCCGATAGCTCTCAAGGTATCCAAGAAGGTCAATTTCTCAACGGCAAGAGCGGTTTTCGGCTTCGAGAACAGCACCAATATAGGCTCAATATTCTTCACCGCAGTACAATCGGCACCTGCATTCCTCGCCACTGAGCTGGAGGGCAAGCAGGTCCCGTGCCTCATACCCTGCGGCATAGATCAGGACCCGCACTTCAGAGTCAGCAGGGACGTGGCCCCCGGTCTCGGGTACCCAAAGCCCAGTATGCTGTACTGTAAGATGTTCCCCGGACTCGGGGGAGGGGACAAGATGTCCTCCTCGGATCCCAATGCGACGATATTCACCACTGACACGCCCAAGAAGGTCAAGTCCAAGATAGGACGCGCTTTCACCGGAGGGCGGGTCTCAGTCGATGAGCAGAGGAAGCTGGGTGGCAATCCGGAGGTCTGCGCCGTCTTCAAGTACAATTTCTATATGTTCGAGAGGGACGACCGTAAGGTGGAGGAGATGTCCGACAGGTGCAGGAGAGGCGAGATCCTCTGCGGCGAATGCAAGGCGGCCCTCACAGAGAAGATAAACGTATTCCTGGAAGGCCATCAGGCCAAGAGGGAGGAGGCCAAGGAGATAATAGGCTCCATGGCTTTCGAAGGATTCGAATGGTGAGCGCATGAATGTTATCGAAGGTCTCAGCTATAACGAGAAGAAGCTCCTGCTGGCACTTGAGGAATCAGGAGGAGTTTCATCTCCCGAGAAGATGATTGAATCGGGAAAGTTCGACCTCGAGGTGGAGGTCATGGGCGCCGCATCATGGCTTTCCAACAAGGGGCTGGCGATAATAACTGAGGATCAATCGAAGTTCTATGTTCTCGCAGATCCGGAAGTAGTGAGCAGAGGTCTTCCGGAGAGAAGGGCCCTGGCCGCCATAAAAGAGGCCGGAGGCAAGTTGTTGATGGCCGATCTTGCAGCGGCACTGCCTGCCGGAGAGGACAAGATCGCCATAGGCTGGCTCAAGAGGAAGGGTCTGGCCATGATAAAGGATGGTGTCCTGTCTCTCACGGAGCAGGGCATAATCGCACTCAAAGGCGACATGCCGGACGAGGACCTGCTAAGGAAGTTGGCTGCCGGGCGCATCCCGGAAGGGGACGCGGACCCGAAGTTGGTCAAGGATCTCAAGGGTAGGCAGGGGATGATCTCCGAGGCTGTTGAGACCGATAGGACGATATCTCTCACTGACAGTGGCAGGGAAGCAATCGCATCAGGAATAGAGCTGAGAGAGGAGATAACCCAGGTAACCGACGTCATAATCCAGAGCGGCGCCTGGAGGAATGCCGAGTTCAGGAAGTACGATATAGGCACATTCGCACCTTCTGTGCATCCGGCCAAGAAGCATCCTCTTTCCAGGCTTGGGGATGAGATAAGGAGGATGTTCACCGATATGGGGTTCACAGAGATAGACGACGAGTACGTACAGCCCGCATTCTGGGATATGGATGTTCTCTTCGTCCCTCAGGACCATCCGGCCAGAGAGCTGCAGGATACGTTCTATCTCGAGAGACCGTCGAAGATATGTGTCGAAGATGAGGAACTTGTGAGAAAGGTCAGAGACATACACGAGCACGGCGGCGATACAGGATCCGCCGGTTGGGGCGGTGTGTGGTCTCGGGAAATGGCAGAACAGGCCATGCTTAGAACGCACACAACCGTCAACACGATATCCTATGTGGCTGCGCATCCGGATGCGCCTGCTAAAGCATTCTCCCTTTCACGAATATTCAGAAAGGAATCCATAGATTCCACGCACCTTCCGGAGTTCACTCAGATAGAGGGCATAATAATAGATGAGAACGGCAACTTTGATATGTTGGTTTCTGTCATAAAGGAATTCTATTCCAGACTTGGATTTGACCGGATCCGTATAAGGCCAGCTTATTTCCCGTACACCGAGCCATCCCTGGAGCTAGAGGTATTCTTCAATGGCAAATGGATGGAGCTGGGTGGAGCAGGGATATTCAGGCCGGAGGTCGTGGCGCCTTTCGGCGTGAAGCATCCTGTGCTCGCATGGGGATTCGGATTTGAAAGGCTGGCTATGCTGAAATGGGGCATAACCGACATACGTGACCTTTACATATCCGACATAGACGATCTGAAGAACAGCAGGATATTCTAATTCAGTTTGAGCTCCTTCATCATCAGATCTATCTTCTTTTTCTCTCTGTCAGGGGCGGTAGCCCTGGCCTTCATCATCCGGACGACGGCCTGCTGAGAATTGTTCCTTTTGAGATCCAGTTTCGCCATTAATATGAAACGCTCTATGCTGGCACTTATGTCTCCAGAGGGGATCCTGACGTTCTCAAGCATCTTCTCCGATTCTTCGAATCGCCCCAGTCCGAACATTATCTTGGCGATTCGCAGATCGGCCGTCGCCAGGCCGTTCATCTCCCTCAGCAGATCCAATGCTCCGTCAGTGTCACCTTCCGCCATCTTAATGTCGGAGCCATAGGCTTTGGCCAGCGTCCCATCGTACTCTGCAAGCTTCTCGACCGTGTCCCCGGCATCATCAAGATCCCCCGAAGAAATGTCCGTCTCTATTCTCACGGAAAGAACATCGACTGCGAATTTGGCAGGCACATTGTCCAGCTTCACCATGGTATCGTGAAGGTCATCATTCGCCGTGGCGATCAGGTCGTATGCATTGGTGCTTATCAGCTTGCATGCTTCCCTTGTTCTTCCCGCTTCCACAAGATGATAGAGGCGTTCGTGGATCCTTTCGATATCTGATTCGAGTATATCCGCATCCCCCATCCAATAGTCGGCGGCATAACTGTGCCAGGTGGCCTTTGCAACGGAGTCTGCGGCTTTCATCATATTCGATCTCAGCCTCTCGTCGACCACTGTCAGACCGGAGACGTCTGCCGGTATGACAAGCTTTACGGACTTAGGCAGAATCGATACGGGAACGGGGACTCTGAAAGCACAGGCGCAGCCTAACGCATAAGAATCAACGGGATCGAGATTTTCGAGTATTATGTTCGCATCCTGTCTTTTGAGATCCAGGAGAGCATCGATATCTATGTTGTTGTCCTCCGCATAATCTCGTATCCTGGCGGACTCCGACATACCGAAAGGTGTGAGAAGATAGGATTTCCTTTTCACTTTGCCTCCTTTGATGTGAGTCTGTTTCTCTTCGACCTTCCCGCATTCTCTGAGCTTCTTCAGTTCTATGGATGCATGGGCCCGGGAGATCCTGATGGAAGTGGCAATTCCGTCCTGGGTAAGATCCCACGGTATGTTGTAGATCTCCGAGGAATCGGTCATTTTGAACTTATCCAAATGCATGATGATTCTTTGGCCTATGCTTAGGGTGACCATATTATCGCTTTTCAAAAATCTTAACGAGATATAAAGCCCTGCGATTACGTTAACGTTACATCCGTCAACGGATTAAATATGAGACTCCGATTCAGAACTGATGAGAACCCTATTGGTGTGCAGCGAGCCAGATGCGCCTTCCGTGAACATGAAGGCGGCTCTTCTGAGGAAAGAGGAGTGGGAGAGCGTGGGCTCGGATGACGGTGCATCCTATCTTATTTCCGACAGATTCATTCTGATGACGGTCCCGGAGTTGCACATATACGCGGAAAGCATAGATTCTGCCGCCCGCAGGTTCGTCGATTTCGACAGCATGGTGTTTTTGAGCAGGCACAGAGCATCCAGCGGAATGCCCACTCTGACTGTGCATCCCATAGGCAATTACAGGACAGCGGATTTCGGAGGAAGGGACGAGACCCTTTGCCCAGCATCGCCTCATATGATGTCGGCCGCCCTTAGGGCGATGCAGAGACTGAATGACACGGATGTGTACACTGTCTCATTCGAGGTCACCCATCACGGCCCGTTCACGGGGACGCCGACGTTCTTCATCGAGATCGGGAGCGACGAGGGGCGCTGGGGTGACCTTCACGCGGCGGATATACTGACCGATGCCATCCTGCAGGCGGAGAAAGACGAGTCCAACCTTGTGGCCATAGGCATCGGGGGAGGGCATTATGCCCCGCGCTTCTCAGAGGCAGCCCTTTCATACAAGATAGATTTCGGGCACATGATCCCGAAGTACCAGATCGATGCGGCCGATGACGATGGATTCTTGAGGATGCTGAGACAGGCTTCGGAGATGACGGGCACAAAGACCGCATACGTGCACAGAAAATCTATGAAGGGGTCGGAAGAGAGAAGAGTAAGATCCCTTATTGAATCAGAAGGGATGGAAATAGTATCCTCAAAGGACCTGGACCCCATCAGCTCCCGTTGACCCTTGTTCCTTTGATGGGCCTTCCAAGAATGGCATTCTCCAGTTCTTCGAGGTCCCGGCCGTTCACCATGTAGATGTCCCTGCAATCCTCCATGCACATGGAAACTCCCAGGGGATCGAAGACACAGGATTTGCAGGCGCTGTGGTCGTCGTAGACTATCTCTTTGAGTTGGCCGATGGTCATCTCGCCAAACCTCTTGGCGTCCGGATTCCCGCGGGGGTCCTCGGAGTATACGGCATCCACGTTGCTGGCATTGATGATGCGGTCCGCCCCCATTTCTCTGGCTATCATTGCGGCCACGGCATCGGTCGTGTGTCCCGGCTCTGTACCGCCCATAACTGCTACCGCGCCGCCTCCCGCCCTATCCGCACATTCCTTCGGGCTTGCGGCTATGCCTGCAGATGCATTGCCAAGGGCAATCGACAGAAGTCCTGCGTTCACGCGGGTTATGGCGATGCCGAGCTCATCAAGTTGGTACTCTGTGCCGCCCAGCGAACGTCCTATCCCTGCATAATAGCGGGCGATCCTCCC
>DAXF01000061.1:1226-2611 GCA_002506255.1 Methanomassiliicoccaceae archaeon UBA367 | reverse complement strand
TCAAATCCCTTCCCCCGCACCATATCTTGCATTCTATCTGAAATCGTACTTGCGCCTGCAGCATTTGCCGCGTGGCTCTTCCTCATCCTCTTCTGAGTCCTGTTCGGGCTCATCATCCTTGACGCCGATCCGGCATCCGCAATCGTCACCGTGAACATGCTCATGATCATGGCTGTGGTCATGGCTGTGGCCGCGGTGATCGAACTCCAGAAAAACACCGGAGTCGTCCATCGCATGCATCATCTCATGCTCCAGCTCGCTCCTGTCCACATCGGTCAGGGCAGCCATTATATGGAACTCTGCCTCCCGGGTAGGGCGCAGAGCACCATGGTGAAGAACTCCCTCGGAGATATCCGTCAGATTGAGGGTTATCCCGCCCGTATCAGTGGAGACGGACATCTTTATATGCCCCATCATGACGCCGGACTCGGACTCGGCCCATCTGCCTATGGCCATGAGCATATCCCCCAGGCGCCTCTCGGCATCCGCGTTGAATCCTCTTATCCTGCCTTTGAAACCGACTGCCGTGCCCCCTGCCATCTCCGCTGACGTCTTCATCTCAGAGCCTCCAAGAACCTGTCGACCCCTTCCAGGGTCTTCCCGGAGACAACTAACGCAGGCACGTCATATAAATCCTTCAGGACCGCGAGGACGCCTTCGACCTTCTCCGCAGGCTGACCGTCCGCCTTATTCACCAGGATGAGATCGGATTCGGAGATCTGCTCCAGGAAGAATCCTTTCTTCCGTTCCATGAATAGATCGAAGCGCGGTACGTCTACTATGCCGATTATGCCTATGTTCTCGGCGTCTGTCCCCGTGCTCACTATTGTGTCCCTGACCTTCTGCGGAAGTGCCAGACCTGTAGGCTCTACAATGAACACGTCCGGATCGATCTCCTCCTTGATGCCTGCGACCGCCTCGAAAAGGGACTGGGTAAGGGTGCAGCATATGCATCCGTCCGGAAGCTCCACGGCTTTGAATCCTTCAGATCTCAAAGTGCTGCCGTCAACACCTATGTCCCCCATCTCATTCACGAGTATGGCAACCTTCTTCCCCGAATCCAGATAATGCTTCGTTAATGTCTTGAGGAACGTCGTCTTACCGCTTCCCAGGAAACCTCCGAGGATGTAGACTATCATGCCGGGGCCATCGGGACCTCGGATTAAATAGGGATTGGCGCGACCCATTACATCAATGCCCGCAGATCCTGGATCATGAAGGTGTACGGGCATTCGACCGCGTTCCCACGAGGGATGTATATGCCGTCTATGCCCGCTGCTTTCGCGGCGAACATATCGCCCGGGCTGTCCCCCACATAGCACATATCCTTCTTCTCGAGCCACGGATACTCCTTTATGGACTTGAGTATCCCGTCAGGTGCCGGC
>DAXF01000061.1:0-1059 GCA_002506255.1 Methanomassiliicoccaceae archaeon UBA367 | reverse complement strand
GTTCTTCACATCGTCGTACCCGACGATGCTGTCGAATCTTTCCAGGAGCCCGTGCTTGAGAAGTATGGCGACTATGCGCTCCCTCATCTTGCCGGATGCTATCGAAAGGCCTTTCCCCCTGCTGTGCAGAGTGCTTATGACCTCTTCGGTCTCGGGATACGGATCCGTCCTGGATGCCATGGAGGCTCTGGATTCGGCTACGAATGAATCTATGAACCTTCTCTTCTCTGCCTCCGAACGAGCGAACCTGTCCGCCGTGGCATCCAGTGGCTCCTGTACGTATTTCCTGCATTCGGCAGCATTGAATGGTGCGCCTATGGTCCGGAATGCTTTAGCATAGGCTAGTTCCACCCCTTTCAAGGAATTGAACAGGGTCATATCGAAATCGAAGATGTATGCCTCGTATTCCCTCATATAGCCTTACGCAACGGCCCCTGTGCTCCCATCAGGCTGGATGTTCTCGCTCTCCAGCATCTTGAGTATCTTCCTTCTCAGGGCTGTGAACTCCGGGGACGACCTGTCCCTGGGGTGTGGCCACGGGATATCGATTACCTCTTTTATCTTGGCCGGGCGTTTGGTCAGGACCACTATGCGGTCTGATATATAGACGGCCTCGTCCACTGAATGCGTCACGAATATCACCGTCGTATCGGTCTTATCCGTTATCCTGAGCAGCTCGGTCTGCATTATGTTACGGGTCTGAGCGTCCAAGGCCCCGAAGGGCTCGTCCATGAGTATCACATCGGGCTTCGTCACCAAGGCCCGGGCGATCCCCACGCGTTGCTTCATGCCTCCAGAGAGCTCATGGACCATTGCGTTCTCGAATCCTGCAAGGCCGACGGACTTGATGTACCTTTCCGCCCTTTCCCTGCGCTCTGCCTTGGGAACACCGGCGACCTCCAGTCCGAATTCCACATTTTTCCTGACGGACCGCCACGGGAACAGAGCGAAGTCCTGGAAGACCATCCCCCTGTCGGGCCCGGGGCCCTGGCAGCATTTCCCTCCCAAGGTGACCGTTCCCGATGTGGGATCCATAAGACCTGCTATCATGCGCAGTAT
>DAXF01000073.1 GCA_002506255.1 Methanomassiliicoccaceae archaeon UBA367 | reverse complement strand
CACCGATCGAGACGGGGCCGGAATTGAAGGCCCTATGCAGAGACAAGCTGAAGGAAGGCCTCGAGATAGAGTGGTTCGAGGTCTCCAGGAGCTCGGAGGAGCACGCCCTCCAGGTGAATGATTTCATCACCGGGGCGGTCGGCGACAACGTGAACGGCATCAAAGGCAAAGAGAAACTCTATGCGAAGATAAGAGGGAGAAGAAGATGAGAACTGCCGCCAATCCACCAGATTTTTTCGGAGTCCTCGATGGAGTACAACGACCATCCGTACCTTCCCCCTCACGGGGTACTAGGGACAGTTCTGGTGGCACCAATGCGGCAATCTGCCATTCGGCATGTCGGTATTTATATTTTTGGAAGTGGCAGAAAACTGCCGTCAGCCAACCAGATTTTTTCGGAGTCCTCGATGGAGTACAACGACCATCCGTACCTTCCCCCTCACGGGGTACTAGGGACAGTTCTGGAGGGCACCACGAACGGCAATCTATCATTCGGTACGTCGGTATTTATATCTTCGGAGGTGACAGGCACGGATAAGGTCAAAGGCGAGAACTTCTCGCTGATAAACAGGCTGCCGGACAACGACACCATGGAGATCGTGCTCTTCGGCACGGCGTATCCGGACGTCAAGGCCGCGATCTTCCGATTGGACCGCCTCCAGGCAATCCTGGAGAGGCGCGGGGACGCAAATCTGAAGGAGATCCTCAAGATGCCCTCGAGAACGATAATCGAGGTATCGGAGGTGCTCTCGGTCGATCCGGAGAAGAAATACGTCATGGAGGATGCGCGCTACGCGGCCGCCGCGAAGGTCCGCAAGCATCTGGAGATCGTGGCCGCCATAAGGTGGTGCCAGAACAAGAAGAGCCTGGTGCGCATGTACGGCCGTCTTATCGGTGCCCAGGAGCAGGGCACGCAGATCCGTGCGTCAAAGGAGCAGATCAAGACATGGCGCAACGCGATTTTACAGGTGGCCAAGGAGCCCCTGGAGTTCGAGACGGTGAGGGATGACTATGACATCTGATGATGATTCGAAAGAATACGAGAAGCAGAGCCGTTTCTGGCTCAATCTGCCGCCTTTGCTCTTCGATACATATCAGGACCTTGTGAGGTCCTACGCCGACATGGACACCAGGGCAATCTATATCAGGACGTTCACGGAGCTCCTGTCACTCACTCTCCCCATGGAGATCGAGGAGTACGACGAGTACAAGGATGCCTTGGAGGAGAGCCCTCTGCCGGATGACCCTCTGATGAAGATCTCCTTCGACGGCTACACGCATTGGCTCAGGACGCTGCGCCTGATCATGAGGCGTGCGGGCATAATAGGCGGCGAGAGATCCTCCGGAGAGACTCCGGGCTTGGATGACTCGGTCATGATCTTCTCGGATCTTCAGGAGGCGATATGAGCAAAGCCTTCGTCCGGATCCGGAGGGAGGCCCTCATGGACCGGTGCACTGAGCCCGGTGCCGTCAATCTGGTCACCGGGAACCGTAAGGCCGGGAAGACCTTCACCATGGTGTCCATGATGCAGCCTCTCGTCGAAGGGAGGATAAAAGGGATTCCGAGGACGTTCCTCCTGACGAACGTGGTCTATGTCGAGGCGGGTGTTCCCGGACGCTCCATGCCTCCTGGCGTCCGCTACGTGGACTCCGTGGAGGCCCTTTTCAGGGAGATGCTGACAATCTTCCTTGAGTATGGGCACAATGTGCGCCTGGTCCTCGCCATGGACGAGGCACAGGCGCACATGCTCGCAGATCAGAACTCCGATCCTGTGAATCAGGCCATGCTGCATATCCTCCCCGTCATTCGTAAATTCAACCTGAGTGTATGGTTCGCCTCTCCCTCGATGATGAATCTCGTTCCGAAGATACGCAACTTCATTGACGATCCCAAGAACCCTGGCAATCTGAACTACCTCTGGTTCAAGGACCTGCCTCGGATCCGCCGTTTCATCCGGACGAAAGGTCTCAGGGAGCAGGACTATCAGTTCACCACATGGAAGCCCTCTGCGCAGCATGACAGTGTCCTGCTGTACGTTCCTTGGACGTCATGGACAACCAAGATAGCGGATCTCCGGGAAGGTTACGCATACGATGATGAGGCCGCCGCAACCTTCCGTTATGCTGATACGCCCGGATTCGATCATCAGGCTGTGATAGACATGTGCTCCGGGATAAGGAAGGACGAGCTTACCAGAGCTCTGCAGGATTACTTCGACGGTTTGGACCAGACCAAGAACGAGGTCCTTGACCCGGAGGAGCAGAAGCTCGCCGATCAGGCCGCAAGGGTAAGGAGAGCCAGGTCCCTGGACCCGCCTCTGAAGTGGGACCTGATCGTCGCTGTGGAAGGTGTTCCCAAGTCCACTCTCATCTCCCGTATGGGCAGATATGCGCCCTCAGCCGGGGCCCCGTCGAAAAAGGAAGAGGCCAGTGCGAACGGCGACGGCAGCCCGGGCGGGGGGACTTACACACATAGAGATAGAGACGTAGTCTCTACGGAGGATGCTTAGGGATTCCCCTCTTTCGCTGCCCGGAGCCCCGGCGGCGGGGTGGGAGGCCACGACCTTTTTCAACGATCGGGACGGGCTCCTTGCAAGCTATCTCCGGCATCACGCTTACGCGTACGTCAAGTGGTTCTTCGGCACGGATTTCGGCTGATGGCTGCAAAATTGAGAGAAGAAGGGCACTGCAGCAACAAAAAGAAGGGGAGAAAAAAGGACATGCCCAGGAACCCGCTTTACAGCCCGATTAAAGGCATAACGTGTTCAGACATATTGAGACATGGATGAGGTCGCTGTCGTCATGCCTTGATAGGTATGCGGAGAGGAAGTTTTCACGCCGCAGTAGAAATGAGAGATCCCCCTGCAGCAGGCCGCAGATTTTATGTGTAACCTCTTTTGATTAAGTCATTTGACGTATTTTCCCGGAAGGACCCTGCAGATATTTTCAGAGATATCCGGACAGAAGTATGACAGATGACGTCGAGATATTCACGCAGAGTATCGTGGTACCTGTCCTGTGATTTCCGCCATAGCGGAGATTATTTAGGCACCGGAATAATGTCTAAGTATGCTGTTTAACGACTCCGGCGCTTTCAAACTTTTATCACTCAACACATTCAACAGTAGACTTTGCTGAGTTTCGTCCAAAGAATCGTATTCATTCAACCATTCCTGGGCCATGCCGTTCTCCTCGTAGTTGTTTCTGTACTTTATGTATTCGTCTGGCATGGCAAGTATTCTCAGGAACTCCTCTGGGTTATTACCGTAGGCTCTGTGAAAGAAATCGTCCTCGGCCATCACTATGCCGCGCGTCACGTTCAGGATCACATTCATTGCGCCGAGCTGTTTCTTTGTCCAATGCTTTCCGACGTATTTCCTGTCGGTCTGATCGATGGGGGCGTACTTCATGGGGAATGAGAACAGCTTTGCCTCCGGCAGTTCTTTATAGAGATTGATGTTGTTCTCCAGCCTGTTCCAGAGGTCTTCCGGCTTCTCGTCGTAGTTGTACAGCATATAGTTGGAGAAATGGCGCACACCGTGCTTGTAGGCCGTCTTGAAGGCCTTTTGATACTCGCTAGTGAACTTTATGTTGTCATAGGCTAGGCGGAACGGGCGTATCGGCAGGGGGGAGATGATCTCCATCCTCTCTTCTGTAAGGGCCCGGGCATCTATCCCCTGGTTGAAGTCGACGTACCTCTGTAGCTTCATCTTGTGCAGATACGTCTCCGTTATCTCCGTAAGCGTGTCATAGTTCTCCCAGAGAATCCTGATACGCTCCTTGCTGTAGATCATGTTCTCGTTCAGCTCTTCCAGGATGGCGTCCAATGCCTTGGCCTTCTCATCGGATGTTACGCGGGTCCGGAACGACCTCAGGAATTCTGTCAGGTGATAGAGCACCCACTGCAGGTTGTTGCCTGTTTTCATCCTGCGCTCTATCTTCTGCATCTGAACATGCAGAGGGTTCGGCTTGACGAAGTTCTTGACGCCGTTCTCAAAGCCTAGGGACTTGAGATCAGTAGCTATGTTCGCGAGATCCTTAGAGTACAGGACGTTATTGTCCATTAGGAGGATGTTGCGTTTGTCGCCGAACTTCTCCCGTACGGTGTTTATCTGCTCGACGAGATTGTTCGTTGTCTTGAATTCAGGCTCCAGTTTGCTGACTGCGCAGAATTTGCATTTGTTGCGGCAGCCCCTGGTTGAGTATGCGAAGAAGTTGTCCTCCATAGGGTACCGGTACATTATGTCGTCCAATATGTCGTAGTCCAGAGGTAGCTCGTCGATGTTTATGTCATCCTCATAACCCATGCCTTCGGAGTTTTTTCGCTGCCCGATCTGTATGTTGACCTCTCCGATATCCTTTCTGAATCGATCGGCCATTATCGTTGCCGCTATGCCGCCCAGGTAGATGCTGTCGTCGGAAGCGAAGTTCCGGATGTGGTTAACTGTCTCGACGGTTTTATCGTAGTAGAACGTGAAAAGGGACGTGATGAAGATCTTGTCCGAGCTGATAATTTGATGGTGGGACGGCAGACCTTTGCAGAACTCCACGAAGTCCCCCTTCTCCTTGTAATATGTGGAGATTTTCATCAGACCTATCGGTGGGAACTTGTTATTATAGTCCGGCTCAACCAACAGTATCTTCATCTTTCGCACTCTTCGCTAGCTCTGATTTGAGGTTGCTCCTCATTCTTTCGAACGTGGTAAAGAGCCCCTCTTCCTTCATGAACCTTTCCATGACTGTCATGATTCGAACATAGAATTGCGTATGTTCCTCGAATTTGTTCTCCAAATCCTTGGAATAGTCCGGCCCTTCGTCATCAACAGATAGGGGATTTATGTCAATTTCACCAGATTCGCCTTTGTCCTTCTTTTTCTTCTCTTCCGCGAGTTTCGCGAGTCTTTCCGTCTCGATTCTGTTGTATTTTTCCACAACATATGAAAGTGTTTCTTCAGGATCCGCTTCCAGTCCGGTCTACAAGATCGATGGACATCATCTTACCGCACTCCCTTTCCCCTCAGGTGCCTCGTAATCCATCGGCATCGATTCCTCCGGATCCAACCCGGCGAGGACGTCCTCGGCCCTCTTGAGCTCGGCAGCTACGCGGCGGCCGAGATCCGTGAGCTCGTAGAGGATGTTTCCAGAATCTAATTCAGATATAGTTAAGAGGCCCTCCTCTTCAAGTCTTTTAGCTGCTGACTTGACTGAGTTGTAATTTCCTACATCTTCTACCAGAAGACTGGCATAAGACCGTCCGCCCTTAGATTGTAACGAAACAAGAACAGCCACGCTATTCGATGCCGATAGGACGGATTTGGCCATACTGCAGTATAGCAATATGCAATGTAAATCGAATTTGATTCACATATCAAACATAATATTTCAACAGTGAAAGGTTAAATAGGTTGTATAACCTGCATATGTGCAAGGTGTAATAATGACCACCATCGTAACCACGCCCGTGACGTCCGCACGTCGGATAACCGTACCGCCTAAGATCGCCGACATCCTCGGAGGTCTCGTAGCCGGAGACGTCATCGTCTTCAGCTATGAGTCCGGAAGGATTGTCATCGAGAAGTCGGAAGTGAAGGCATGATCGAGGACACGATATCCTCCTGCAGGGAAGCCCTTGTCAGGGTCCGCATGGAGCGCAGGAGACTTGTGCCCCCGGCTCCGAGGTTGGGAACTCATGTTTTCACCTTGCAGGAGATCGGGGACGCGATCGACTACAGCATATTGAATGCCAGACTGGTCCGGGCGGACGAGGCGCTCACCGAGGCGATTCTCGCGCTCAAGGGCCTTACTGGGCTGGATGAGGAGGTCTGAAGATGTCCGAAGTTTTGAGATTCAGTTGCACGATGCACTTTGTTTGCGACATCTGCGAACATACTCTATGCGTCGATGCTGTAAACAGATCCGCCGGTCGAGGTGCGGCCATCGATAAAGGATGGACGCCCTATCTGGAGACCCTCTGTCCCGTTTGCAAGGAACGCATATCAAAGAACGACATCGCCAAGTCTGTGGCCTTTCACGCTGACGGAGTTCTGCCATGATCTCCGATCGGACCCGGTGCGCCAGGAACATCCCATCTTTTTTCTCACCGACGGATGCACCGGGTGAAACATTTTCTACGGGAAGTAAGTCAGGAAAAATGGGAATGCCGGGGGCCGGCCTTTACGAACGGTCCCTGGCTGAAACCGCAGGGGCTTGCCCACTGAAGCCGGGACTTCGCTGCCATGCCACCGTCGAGCTCGCAACAGAGTCGAGGTGCGACTGTCCGCGCATACCCCAGTACGATCTCTACAACCACCACGCCCGGCGCAGGCCGCAGGAGGTGCCGGCATGAGCGTGCTCACAGCGAAATATATAGAGCCGTTCATGCGCAAGGACAAGCTGTGCATGCTCACGGTGCACCCAGGCAGCATAACGGAAGTGGACCTCTCCCGGGTCTACGACCCGAAGGAGTATACAAACAAGGAGAGGGAGGCCATCGAGATGAGGATGACCTACAGATGGCCCTTGCCTCGGGATCTCTTCCAGGAAGGAGGTACGCCCGGGATGCTGCGGTCTGAGCTGCGAACGCTGAAGGAGATAACTGCTTCGATTATACGTTATCTAAGGAGGTACGTGTGGCTTCGGAAGGACTCGACCTATGAGCTTCTGGCCATGTGGATAATCTCCACATACTTCCGGGACAGGTTCCGTTTCTCGCCCATCATAATCGCCGATGGGATAACGGAAACCGGTAAATCTACATTAGCGAAGTGTCTGGAACTTGTAACCTATCATGCAGAGAGTTGGATCTCCTGCTCAGCCGCGGCGATAGCAAGGGAGATCGAGGATTATGATGCCACTATCATCATGGACGAGGCGATCGATGCTTTGACCTCAGAGAGGGGCGGCGAGATCTTCACCATGATCAGATCATGCTTCGAGCGAGGGCAGCGATGGATACGCGCAGATCCGCGGGGGAGGTCCAACTACGTCTATAATGTATACTCGAGCATGGCGCTCCTGATCCGCGGAGTGGGTCTCCCGGAGGACGTTTACAACAGGGGCATCCGCATCAACATGACGCCGGCGCCTGCGCACATCGAATTCGGAGACTTGGATAACTGGCATGATGACGGTTATCACGACAGGAGCAATCCGGACGATATCCGTCGCGATCTGTATCTGCTGAAGTTATGGTCGGCAGCCTATCCTGATGATCAATGCAGTGTGAATTTCGAGAAGGAGATCGCACTGACCCGGAAGTACCTCACAACGAAGCTGGAGGACGGGCGATGGTACTACGCCAATCTTTACGACTTCCCTCCGGAATCCCCGGCGATACGGGGGCGCGACAGGAATATAGCCAGCACTCTCCTCAGCATCGCCCAGGTCACTGGGTGCGAACGTGGTATCATCCAAGAGATCCTCGACAACAAAGAGAGCAATCGTGAGGTGTACATGGATACGCCCGAGGCCATGGCCTTTGTCTCGCTCATGGAGCTGGTGGAGGAGAACTTCAACAGAACGGCAGGGCTGAACCCGCTGCTGAACTACAGCGCATTCGCTGCGGCCGTAGCGGAGATTTCCACGACAGACATAGCGAATCGGTTCAATTTGATACTGCAGGAACAAGGGAACGCATCCCGTGATCCTGTAGCAACGAAGTCAGTCACGGCAAAGATCAATGCTCTCGGATTCAAGTATGAGCGGGGTGAGCAGAACAAATCGTACATGATACCCTCCCCTGATTTCGCATCACTTTTTTTCAATAATGTGAAGAAATATGCTAAATCTAAGACAAAAATCTTCCGCGACATCATCAAGACTGAGAAAATTAGTTAACAAAACCCCTTCAAAAACCCCTTTTAAAATTATTTTAACTGACCATCTGGCACATATGGTTTAGTTAAAATAGTTAACAAAACAGCCCAAAGGAGCATAGAGACCATCAGCAGCAACCTCACCCTCACTTCCGCCGAGGCCGCAAGGTTAAGGCAGACGGATCTGAAGAAGGTCCGATTAGGGAGGTATCCCTTCGTAGCCGGTATACGGTACTTCGTAGCCCGACGCATACCGTACATAACCGAATCTACGTTATACGAGGACGAGAAGAAGCTTCGTTACTTCGCCCGGGTCTTCGAGCAGCTCAAGAATGATATGATGGTCCGCACGACGGATCCTAGGCACATCGGTCCGGAGGACATAGAGGGATTTCTAATGTGGATGAAGCAGCAAAACTTTGCTGCATCTACAAAGAGGAAATACCTCGCCATACTGAACTCGTATCTGAAACTTTGGAATAATTCTGTGATCCCATCCATGAAGGCCACGAAGGGACGTCTGACACCCAAAAGGGGAGATCATCAGATCAGGACGAACACCTATGAGGAGATGCAGGCGATCTTCGATGCGGCGGATA